>CP012068.1:1200000-1500000 GCA_001189495.1 Eubacterium sulci ATCC 35585
CCATTGATATTGTACCAAATAAGTACGAAATGCATACTATTCTAAGATACCTAGCTCCTATCTCTATTACCTTAGGACTAGATGAAAATACATTTATTATATGTGGCGCAAAAATATAGCTTGCAAGACTTACAAGCACAGCAAGCAAGGCTCCAACAAAGTAGTCAATTCCAACCATCTTATGCACGCCATCTAGATTCTTAGCGCCCCAATATTGCGCAGTAAAAACAGCTGCTCCGCTAAAAAGCCCAAACATCGTCACAGTAAAAACAAAATAAACTTGATTTGCTGCCCCGACTGCTGCGACCTCGTTCTCTCCGAGCCTGCCAATCATTATCGTATCTAGCAAATTAAGGCTTATACTAATCAGATTTTGGAGTACTACTGGGATTCCAATCATTAGTACCTTATGAAAATATATCCTTCTTGTCTCAATGATATCCATTTAATCCTCCGTTATAAATGATATAGTATCACAAGCCCTAGTCAAAAAACAACAGAAGTCGCTACATTTGTAGCGACTTCTGAATAAGACTTATTTATAATCCATAGATTATTCAGCTACTGCGTCTGCAAGAGCTTCAGCGTTGTCCCACTCTTCGATAATCTGTGGAATTACCTGATATAGGTCTCCAACGATTCCGTAGTCTGCAACTTCGAAGATAGGAGCATCAGCATCCTTATTGATAGCAATGATGATGTCTGAATCCTGCATACCTGCTAGATGCTGGATAGCACCTGAGATACCGCAAGCGAAGTAGATCTGTGGCTTAACTGTTGTACCTGTCTGTCCAACCTGGTGGCTGTGATCAATCCAACCTGAATCTACAGCAGCACGTGATGAACCTACAACACCGCCAACCTTATCAGCTAGCTTCTGGATAAGCTCAAATCCCTTAGCATCGCCAAGTCCTCTTCCGCCTGAGCAGATGATATCAGCATCTGTTAGTGATACCATTTCCTTAGCTGACTTAACGATATCGATAATCTTTGTTCTGATATCTGAAGCATCAAGATCAACATTGCACTTGATGATTTCGCCTGTAGCTCCAGGTTTTCTCTCTAGCTTTGACATAACGCCAGGTCTTACAGTTGACATCTGAGGTCTTGATGTAGGGCTGACGATAGTAGCCATTAGGTTACCACCAAAAGCAGGACGAGTCATCTTTAGCTTTGTATCTGGATCATTAGGATCTAGTGATGATGTGTTAAGTGTTGTGTTCTTTGATGTGAAGTCGATGTACTTATCAACTCTGATATCAAGGTGAGTACAGTCAGCTGTTAGACCAACGTTTGCACGACCAGCTACACGAGGAGCTAGGTCACGTCCGATGTGTGTAGCACCATACATGATGATCTCTGGCTTATATTCACGAAGAGCAGCAGTGATTACCTTTGTGTAAGCATCTGTTGTGTAGTTCTTTAGTAGTGGGTCTTCGATGATGTATACAAGGTCTGCGCCATATTCGAAGCATTCCTGAGCAAGATGCTCAACCTTGTCACCTACCAATAGAGCAGCTACCTTTGAATCAGCGCTGATATCTCTTGATAGTCTGTGTCCTTCACCAATCAACTCGAGGGCAACGTTCATGAGCTTGCCGTCACGCTGTTCAGCGAATACCCATACATTTTTGTATTCAGCAAAATTTACTTCTGACATGTTCATATCCTCCTTAAATGATGTGCTTCTTCTTCAAAGCAACGATTAGCTTCTGAGCAACTTCCTTCTCGGAATCTCCCTCAAGCATTGTTCCTTTTCCCTTTGGCTTAGGTGTGAATGAACGGAAAACGTTTGTTGGGGAAGCCTTTAGACCTACTGTTGATAGGTCAACTTCTACGTCAGCTGCACTCCAAACCTTGATGTCCTTCTCTGGCTTGAAGATTCCTGCAATGTTCATGTATCTTGGAGTGTTTAGCTCCTTTGTGCATGTTAGCATGCATGGAATTGGAACTTCGATTACTTCGTAACCGTCTTCTAGCTGTCTCTGTACTGTAACCTTTGTTTTGTCAGCACTCATTTCGCATTTCTGAACATATGTTACCTGTGGAAGGTTTAGCTTCTCAGCAATCTGAGGTCCAACCTGAGCTGTGTCTCCGTCGATAGCCTGTCTTCCACCGATGATCATGTCGAATTCGCCAATCTTCTCGATTGCAGCTGTGATAGCGTTTGATGTAGCCCATGTATCTGAACCACCAACTGCTCTATCTGATAGTAGAACTGCATCGTCAGCACCCATAGCGATACACTCGAAAAGCATTTCCTGAGCCTGTGGAGGTCCCATGCTTACAACTGTAACCTTGATGTTTTCTGGGTCTGTATCTTTAATTCTTAGCGCTTCTTCTAGTGCGTTAGCATCGTCTGGATTTAGGATGCTAGGTACACCATCTCTGATCAATGATCCCGTTTCAGGATTGATCTTGATTTCGTTTGTATCTGGAACTTGTTTTGCGCAAACAACAATTTTAAATGCCATTACTTCATATCCTCCTTATCCTATTAGCGTAGAAGCGATGCTGCAACAACCATTCTCTGAACTTCTGAAGTTCCTTCATAGATCTCAGTGATCTTAGCGTCACGCATCATTCTCTCTACTGGGTAATCCTTGGTGTATCCGTAACCGCCGTGTAGCTGTACGCACTTTGTAGTTACTTCCATAGCTGTTTCTGCAGCAAATAGCTTAGCCATTGCAGCTGGAACACCGTAAGGTAGGCCTGCATCCTCACAGAATGCTGATTTCAAAACTAATAGCTTTGCAGCTTCTACCTTTGTAGCAAGATCAGCTACTACGAACTGAAGTGCCTGCATCTGAGCAAGCTTCTTGCCGAACTGCTTTCTCTGCTTCATGTATTCAATCGTTACTTCTAGAGCACCCTCTGCAATTCCGAGAGCCTGTGAAGCAATACCGATACGTCCACCATCAAGAGTCTGCATAGCAACCTTAAATCCCTTGCCAAGTCCACCGAGGAGTCTGTCCTTAGGAATGCGGCAGTTCTGGAAAATAAGCTCTGTTGTTGAAGAAGCACAGATACCCATCTTGTCCTCAGTCTTACCGATTGAGAATCCTGGATCGTTCTTCTCTACGATGAATGCGCTTATTCCGTGGTTACCCTTTGACTTATCTGTCATAGCCATAACTACGAATACCTCTGCGTATCCACCATTTGTGATGAAGCACTTAGCTCCGTTTAGTACCCACTCGTCACCGTCAAGTTCAGCTCTTGTCTGCTGTCCTGATGCGTCTGTACCTGCATTTGGTTCTGTAAGACCGAAAGCACCTAGCTTCTTACCAGATAGTAGCTCTGGAAGATACTTCATCTTCTGATCCTCTGTACCATACTTATAAATTGGCCAGCAGCATAGTGATGTGTGTGCAGATACGATAACTGAGGTTGATGCGCAAACCTTTGCTAGCTCAGATACTGTAATTGAGTAGGACACCTCGTCTCCACCCATTCCGCCGTACTTTGTTGGGAAAGGAATGCCAAGCAAACCATACTTAGCCATCTTCTCTACAGTTTCTACCGGAAAACGGTGCTCCTGATCGATTTCAGCAGCTAAAGGTTCAACTTCTGTTTTAGCGAATTCTCTCACCATTTTCTGTACGAATTCCTGTTCCTTCGTCAGTTGAAAGTTCATGTAATTGCCTCCTTAAAAAATTATAACGATTCTTCTTGACATTTAGAAGAAAAGCCAATACTTATTAAAGCTGTACACCTTGTTATAAAAATAACAGCATACAAATATAGTAAAGCACCTTTTCACTTTTTTTGCAAGCCCTTTTGACCATTATATGATAAGAATTTGTCAATATCTAAGTGCTTTCGATAAGTGAACAGTTTAGGGTTCACTTTTGGGTTATGCTCTTATGTAGATTATTTCCTCTTCAGCTATTGCACTTTCAACAAGTGCGTCGATATCAAGCTTTGAGTCTGATATTTCTATCTTGTCTAGCTGTGGTTTTGTTGTAGGATGCTTTGGCAAAAATACTGTACAGCAATCCTCGTATGGCTCTATGGAAGTCTCAAACGTACCAATCTCCTGAGCCTTAGCGATTATATCTATCTTATCCATGGCTATCAAAGGTCTCATAACGGGCATATTAACACAGTTATCCGTTACAACTAATGCTTCTGCAGTTTGACTTGCCACCTGTCCTAGATTTTCGCCTGTAATCAACATCATCGCAGAATTTCTCTCTGCAATCTTCTCTGCAATTCTCATCATGAATCGTCTTACATGTATTGTGGTCTCAGCTTCTGGACAGTTTTTAACTATCTGCTCCTGTATAGGTAAAATGTTTATAACATGCATCTTGAAGCTTCCACAGTATGAAGCGACTATCTTTGCTAAATCCTCTACCTTCTCCTGCGCCCTAGGCGATGTGTATGGATATGAGTGGAAGTGAACAGCTTCAATCATCATTCCACGCTTTGCCATCATCCAAGCTGCAACTGGTGAATCTATTCCGCCAGAAAGGAGAACAAGTCCCTTACCGTTAGTTCCTAGAGGAAGGCCACCAAATCCTGCAATCTTATCCGCATATATATAAGATCTATCATGTCTTACATCAACAAAGAGTCTAACATCTGGGCTATGAACATCTACCTTTAGGACTTTAAGTCCTTTTAGCACATATCCACCTATCTGTCTTGCAATATCAGGAGATTTAATAGGAAACTGTTTGTCAGCTCTCTTTGCTTCAACTTTGAAAGTTCTTACACACCTCTCCTCACATAGTTTTTCCATAAAGCTTACAGCCTCTACCCCGATAGCTTCCATATTTGACTCAGATTCTACCGCAGGGCTTATTGAAGCAACGCCAAATACCTTTGATATCTCGCCAGCAAGCTGTACTGTATCCCATTCTCTATCAAATCTAACAAAGATTAGGCCTTCGTGTCTTTTTACGCTTGCCTTGCCATATCCAGCAGCCTTTAGTCTCTTGTGTATTCTCTCCGCAAGCATTCTTTCAAAATACGGCTTGTTCATTCCCTTAAGGGCAACCTCACCGCATCTTACTATCAAAATCTTTTCTTCGTTCATTTATACTTCCTTTCAGAAACTCTATCTAAAGCTACCTAACTTTCTAAATCCGGTAACTGCATCCTTCAATTTGCTTATCACATAGTCTAGCTCCTCTATTGTATTATCTGCACCAAAGCTGAATCTGATTGCGCCTTCAATATCTTTGTGGCTAAGTCCCATAGCTTTTAGAACGTGGCTATCGCCCTTCTTACCTGATGAACAAGCAGAACCAGTCGAAACCATTATTCCATCCTGCTCAAGCCTATGGAGTATAACTTCAGCTCTAGTACCAAGAATAGATACATTAAGAACTGATGGGCAAGCATCTACTGGGCTATTGAATCTAATATCTTCTAGTTCCTCTTCTATTCCATTTCTAAAATAACCATTCAATTCTTCGATTTTCTTAGTTCTTTCATCTAGATTTGCGTATGCCTTCTCCGTTGCAACTCCAAAGGCTGCTATTCCTGGAAGATTTTCCGTACCAGATCTATATCCCTTTTCCTGTCCACCACCATGAAGAATAGGCGAAAGGAGTTCTACGCTTTTAGCATACAGAGCTCCGGTACCCTTAGGACCATTTATCTTATGAGAACTGATGCTAATCAAATCTGCATTAAGCTTATCCATGCTAAGCTTTCCAAATGCCTGAACGGCATCCGTGTGCAAAATTGCGTTACTCTTAAGTTCTGCAATCTTTGATATAGGCATGATTGATCCGGTCTCATTATTAACAGTCATAACAGAGATTAAAGCGGTCTTCTCACTAATTTCAGACCTGAGCTCGTCTAAATTAATCTTACACTCTGAATCGACACTTAAATATTTAACCTTGGCCCCCTGCCTCTCTAAATACTTGCAGGCTTCTAGTACTGCTGGGTGTTCAACCTCAGTTGTAATAATCTCATCAGCCCTACGCTTAAGCCTATTAAAGGTGCCTATTATCGCCATATTATCGCTTTCGGTACCGCTTGATGTGAATATGAGCTGAGACTTATTTCCACCGCCAAACCTATCTAAAATTGCGTTTCTTGCGTTTTTAAGTTCCTTGGCCGCATTGTTGCCAAGACTATGAAGCGAAGATGGGTTTCCGTATCCCTCAGTCATTACCTCATAGGCCTTGTCTGCAGCCTCCTTGCAAACCTTTGTAGTCGCACTGTTATCCAAATATACCTGCATTAATTTATCCTCAAAATCAAATTAAATCACTTTCTTTTGCCACTTGCCACTCTTATATCTATATATGAATGCCGACATCTTAAAAATATTTCCAAGCGACGCTAGCGCAATACACATTTGAAGTGGCCACTTCAAGAATACTACAGCTGTGTATGCCATGGCAAGTTCTATGACTAGATTGCTCGTAAGCTCAATCACCATACAAAACAGCGTGTCACCACCTGCTCGCAGTATCCCGCACTGGAAAATATACGATAGCATTCTAGGAATTAATGTAAATGCAAATACTACCAAAACCTTTCCAAGAAGCTCAGTCGTCTCTGGACTGAAGTTATATATTGCTGATATAGGCTTTATCATAAGTATAATTCCTGCTACCATACAAGCTATCATAACTAAAGCTATCTTTATTGTCTTGTTTGCATAAAGCTTAGCAAGCTCAAACTTTCCTATTCCAAGAGTCTCACCTATAGCCACTGATGCACCATTACCAAAGCCAAATATTACGCTTTGAAAAATCATGCTCGTGAGGCTTGCAACCTGGATTACTGCAAGTGCTGAAGGGCCTATAATTCCATATGTTGCAAATACAAGCGTAAGCCCTATTGACCAACCGCTTTCGCTAAATACCACAGGCAGTCCTGTTTTGACAACTCTATTGTATAGACCAAAATCCTTGACGAATAATTCCTTAAAGGCCGCATGGAATGGATGTGTTTTATCACCGGCAATGTATATAACTAGTGCTACAAGCTCAAGTCCCCTCGCTATCAAAGTTGCAAAAGCTGCTCCTGATACACCAAGGCGTGGAAAAGCACCTACACCGTAAATCAATAAATAGTTCAAAACTATATTTATCACCATCGCGCTTGCGTTTATTATAGTCGGTACTTTCATTCTAGCAACAACTCGCGAATTATAGCTTAAAGCAAAGGAAATAGCCATCAAAATATACGAAAGCGAAACTATTCTTAGATATCTGCTTCCGTATGCTATAACCATTTCATCCTTAGCAAATATATGGATTATGCTCTCTGCTTTAAGTTGCGCTATGCTTAAGAAAGCAAGCCCAATTAATGCGCCAAGTGCTATATCAAATCCAATGAGCTTCCTAATGCTTTTAATATCCTTTACACCATAGTACTGTGCTACAAATACGGCTGTTCCACTGTAGAACCCAAAGCACACAGAAATAAAGATTCCAAAGACCTGATTCGCTGCTCCTGTTGCTGCAAGCTCAAGTTCACCTAACCTACCTATCATGATAGTGTCCGCTAGGTTTAGCCCGATGTTAAGCATGTTCTGTATGACAACAGGTATGGTAACTGTCAATATTCTTCTGTAAAAAAAGCTTTTATTTTCACCTTCTAATAATGTATTCATCTTGTTTCCATCTAGCTTAAGCCGAACATTAACATCTTAAAACAATCTTCTGATTCATTTAGAACAAAAGACTCCCCTTTATGGGGAGCCTAAGCAATATCAATTCTTATTTTGCGTAATCTATTGCACGAGTCTCTCTCACAACGTTTACCTTAATCTGTCCTGGATATTCTAGTTCAGATTCAATCTTCTTGGAGATTTCTCTTGCGAGTAGTGCGATGCTGTCATCACCTATCTCATTAGGATTTGCAATGATACGAATTTCTCTTCCTGCCTGAATTGCAAATGACTTCTCAACTCCAGGAGTTGTATTTGCTATATTCTCAAGTGTCTCAAGTCTCTTGATATATACATCTAGAGTTTCTCTACGAGCACCAGGTCTAGCTGCTGAAAGAGCATCAGCTGCAGCTATCAAAACTGCTTCTGCTGACTGTGGCTCATAATCACCATGGTGAGCAGCCATACCGTTGATAACAGCATCAGTCTCCTTGTACTTCTTAAGTACAGTTATACCGATATCTACGTGTGTACCCTCAAACTCATGGTCTAAAGCCTTACCTATGTCGTGAAGCAGACCAGCTCTTTTTGCAAGCTTAACATTTAGTCCTAGCTCACCAGCCATAAGTCCTGCAAGGTGTGCAACCTGAATTGAATGGTTTAGTACGTTCTGTCCGTATGATGTTCTATATCTCAAACGTCCTAGAAGCTTTACAAGCTCTGGATGAAGGTTGTGTATACCGACCTCAAAAGTAGCTCTCTCACCTTCAGATTTAATTATGCTGTTTACTTCCTTAGTTGCCTTGTTTACCATCTCCTCTATACGAGCTGGATGGATTCTTCCGTCAGTGATTAGCTTCTCAAGCGCAAGTCTTGCGATCTCTCTTCTCACTGGGTCAAAACATGAGACGATTACGGCCTCTGGTGTATCGTCAATGATTAGATCAACACCTGTCTGAGTCTCTATCGCTCTGATATTTCTTCCTTCTCTACCAATAATTCTACCCTTCATCTCATCGTTAGGTAGCTGGACAACAGATACTGTAGATTCTGCAACCTGATCAGCTGCACATCTTTGAATAGCGCCGACTATGATATCTTTAGCCTTAATGTCAGCTTCTTCCTTAGCCTTCATCTCGATGTCTTTAATCATCAAAGATGCGTCGTGTCTTACGTCCTTTTCTATCTCGGTTAACAATAGCTGCTTCGCCTCTTCGGCTGTCAATCCTGAAATTCTCTCAAGTTCAACAATTCTCTTCTCAAGGAATGAGTCTAGCTCTTCCTTTTGCTTCGATATCTCGATTTGCTTTTTCGCTAGATCTTCTTCTTTCCTCTCTATGCTGCTAAGCTTGCGATCTACCGTCTCTTCCTTCTGAGCTATTCGTCTTTCTGAACGTGTAAGCTCATTTCTTCTTTCTCTTACTTCCTTTTCTACATCGTTTCTTACACGATGCGCTTCCTCTTTGGCTTCTAACGTAATTTCCTTCTCAATTGTTTCGGATTTTTTCTCTGCATCTAGAATCAAATTCTGTGCAACCTGTTCTGCGTTTCCAATTATCTTTTCGCCAACGCTTTTTCTGTAAATATATCCGATTAACAGTCCCGCAATAAGGGTAACTGCACCAACTACAACAATTAAAATCACGGCTGTCGGAGTCATTGAAGCACCTCCTTTATTCATATTTTATTATGTACGAACGGCATGCTCAAAAAAAGAATATGCCTTGATATTCTCACACAAATTATATTATAATGTTTGATACGACAATATGTCAAGAAACTTGAGGTGTATTGAATGAACTATTTTTCATATATTTACAAAAATATTGATAAAATTATATGCACGATAGTTGCTATTTTTGCTCTTATCAGTATTCTTATAATAGGTAGTACCACTGTAGATACTAATTTCTTTTCAAGAAGTGTAATAGTACAGTTTGCTGCATATTTAATCGGCATTTTTATGATATTATTCACCCTTAGGTATAACTACACCATATTCAAGAATTTGAGAAAAATCCTCTATCCTATAGCCATATTAATGCTATTAACCGTTTATATACCTG
Organism: Eubacterium sulci ATCC 35585; assembly: GCA_001189495.1. Classification (NCBI taxonomy): domain Bacteria; kingdom Bacillati; phylum Bacillota; class Clostridia; order Peptostreptococcales; family Anaerovoracaceae; species [Eubacterium] sulci. Next base: position 1,209,652 of record CP012068.1, read on the forward strand.
GCCTAGGAACAGAAATAAACTCGGCACGTTCATGGATAAACCTAAGAGTTATAACGCTTCAGCCATCTGAACTAGTTAAGATTCTATTTATCCTAATAATGGCATCATATCTAGATGAGCATAAGGATGAATTATATAATTTCAAATGCCTTGTCAAAGCTGTGCTAATCGCCTCACCTATCATCCTAATCGTACTCAAAGAGGATCTCGGAAGCGCACTAGTATTTGCATCCATTTGGCTCTTCATGATGTTCTTTTCAGGCATAGAGCTTAAGGCGCTAGGCAAGTTCTTCGCTTTGATATTTGCTCTAATCCCTCTCGGCTATATATCCATGGCGCAGTACCAAAAAGATAGAATCGAAGCATTCCTGCATCCTGACAATCTTTCACTTCCAGGAAACTACCAGGTATGGCAATCCAAGGTTGCTATTGGTTCAGGCGGATTCTTTGGCAAAGGGCTCTTCGGCGGAACTCAGAAAAGTTTAGATTTCATACCTGTTCAAACAAGTGACTTCTTCTTCGCCGTGCTTGGTGAAGAGCTTGGGCTACTCGGAGGCTTCTTTATTATCGCACTCTACCTTGTGCTCCTTCTACGTATGATGAGTATTCTAAAAAACGCAGTCGATTTCTATGGTGCTTTGATAATCTCGGGAATAATCGGTATGTTCGTATTCCAAATTTTCGAGAATATCGCAATGACTATGGGGCTTATGCCTGTAACCGGTATAACACTACCTTTCCTAAGCTACGGCGGATCATCCATAGTATCCAATATGCTAGCCATCGCACTTGTACTAAATATAGCAGTGCGCAGTAAGAAGATAAACTTCTAGCATAGCTAGATCAATACAAATTAAATATGGGGCAGGCGTTAATTCCGCTTGCCCCATTTTGTTTCTTAATATCAGCTTACTATTCTAGTTAAATCAAAGGTCTTATCTCTTCTGAAACATCTTCAATGCCTAGTATGCGATCGCATATATTATTGAAGTTTTCCTCAATGTATGTGCCTTCCTTAAGCACGATAGGAATACCTAGGTTTGTTGATATTCTGATATTTGCATCAGACTGAATTACTCCAGCAAGTCTTGGCTTTAGCATCGCTGTAATCTCCCTAAGCTTTGGTGAATAACCAGATGCCATTAGCTCGGCTTCGACATTGTTTATAACAAGATGTCTCTTATCTATTCCCATTCCAACTAGCTGTCTATCTAGGTTATCTGCATCCCTTATAGCAGAGTAATCCGGGCTTGAGATAATTATTGCTTCGTCTGCACCAGCGCTTGCTATTACAAGTCCATCATCTATTCCTGATGGAGCATCTATTATCACATAGTCGTAGATATTCTTTAACTTTTCGCAGAGCACTTTCATATGAAGAGGTGTAAGATATCCATCGTCCCTCTCAGGTGATGATGCCATGATATATAAATCGTCAAATCTCTTATCCCTGATAAGCGCCTGCTTGATTCTGCACATTCCAGTCAGAACGTCATGAACGTCGTAAACGACATTGTTTTCTAGACCGAAGTATAAATCAAGGTTCCTAAGTCCCATATCAAGGTCAATCAAAACAACGCTCTTGCCCCTCTTTGCGAGTATTGAGCCAAAGTTGACCGCAAACATTGTCTTTCCTGTTCCACCCTTACCTGATGAAACGACATACACCTTTCCCATTTCTTCCTCCAAATATAATCACATCAGACTTACTTAATGATATTTTTTCCTATATTGTCTGTGTTTGAATAAGGCAAGCTCGACTCATCATTAGTTTTAAAGTAAGCATCCAAAATATCCTTGATTCCGTCGCCTGCATTTGATGCAAGACCTCCCTCAGGAAGCATTACAACAACCGCTATCTTAGGGTCATCTGCAGGTGCCATGGCTATAAACCACGCAAAATCCTCGTATGTACCCTTAAATTTATTTATTATTCCATAGTTAATCTTATGATCACTTAGCTCTATCAAAGCCCCATCTATGGCTGCATAATCCGTCGGATACTTCTTAGCATCAGTCTTCATAAGTTCATTAGCTTTTGCCTCAACCTGCTCATATGTAAGGTTTGTGCCTGCAAGCTGATTTATGCGATCTAAATGCTCTCTTACATATTCGCCCTCATCCTTTGGCTGCTTAATAGCCTGGTATTGAGCTGTACCCGTCTTTCCTGCAACTTCTACTGGATAATTCTTAAGCGCTGATGAAAGTGTACCTGAAAGGCAAACTCTTCTCATTCCCTTGATTACAGCCTTGCGATTTTCTTCGCTTATGTTGATATCTTTAGCAGCAGGTTTTACTGTTCTTCCCTCACCTTCAACGCCATATACTATACTAACTTTATTTCGCTTTCCGTGATTTGCAAGCGTTGCAGTGTAATTTGCTAGCTGTATAGGTGTATAGTTGTTATCACCCTGTCCAATTGATAGGTTGAATACGTCGTAGGTTCCCCAACTAGCCTGGTTAAAGTAATCAAATTTAACCATCTGAGCACAGTCCTCAACCTGATCTTTTTTCACATCAGTCTGCTCCTCAATACGCTTTTGGATATCTGCATAGGATGGATTTTCCTCTATCCATGATGTGATTGTATCTATATTTTTGTATAGTTTCTTCTCGTTATCATAGACGCTCTTAGGGAAATACACATGAGCTTTGTTATAGATAGCATTCCAAACAGCTACCTTGTAGCTCTTCATCTTGCTCTCCTTAGAAACTGGTTCTCTTACGGTCTCTCCAATTTCTATCCCCGTCTTTTCTCCAAGACCCAAATCCTTAGCTCTTTGAAGTATTGCGTCTATAGTAATTTCTTTGCTATATCCAAGACTCGCGCCATTGCCCCAGTTTTTTCCCGTTGCAATGCATGCGAAATAGTAGTTACATGAGTTACCGATTCCCCACTCAAGGTCCTCGTATCCATCTGTTCTCTTATATTCGTTCCACGTATAGCATCCGAAGGATCTTCCGCCTATATCTATATGACCCTTATCCCATATCTTTAAATTTGGATTCAGCCCGCACTCAAGAGCTACAAGACCTGTTATAGGCTTAAATGTAGAACCAGGCGCAGCTGATGCCTTTGTAGCATTGTTATATAGAGGCGCTGCCGAAAATGGATCTCTAGGATTAGCTGCCTGTACAGATTCCCATTCACTTGCGCTAATACCATCAGCAAATGAGTTTAGATCAAAGGTAGGATAGCTCGCCATAGCAAGCACATCACCTGTCTTTACATCTAGCACTATCGCTGCACCACTGTTACATGTAGGTATTCCTCTAACTGTATTCTCAAGACTAGCCTCTACAGCTGCCTGAAGATCTCTATCAATAGTTGCATAAGCATCCTTACCCTTTTGGCTGCTCGTCTCACTGATTGTCGATACATAGTTACCTGAGCTATCGACAACAACAGTCTTTATTCCTGCCTTGCCATGAAGTTTATCCTCTAGGGCTGCCTCAATTCCGTCCTGACCTATAAGGTCTGTGTTTAGATATCCCTTCTTAGAATAAGCTTCAGCACTATCCTCTGATATTGAGCCCATATATCCTATGATATGAGCTCCAAGACTTCCGTTTGGATAATATCTTTGGGTTTCTGATGAAACAGATACTCCCTTGATACCTTTTTCTTCAAAGAAGATTACGCTCTTGTGGCTTATATTCTTAGCAACTGTGACAGGCATATATTTTTGGCTACCGCTGTCTACAATCTTGTTTCTGACGATAAATATTTTTCTAGCCTGAGCATCGCTTAGTGAGTTTTCTATTCCGAAGTACTTTCTCATGCCTTTAAAGCATTCTGAAGCACTTATTCCTTTCTCTATATCCTCATCAGAAAACCCAAATCTGCTAAGGAAGTTTTCCTTCTGAAGAGTATAGATAAACTTCATACTTCTGACATTTATCGGTAGACTCACATTATGCTTATTCTCAAGAACCTTTGAGGCTTCATATCTATCTAGCTTTTTATCTATTCCATACTCAGTTCTGACTGCATCAAATACCTGCTGTGCACTTGTACCCTTTGCATATCCATTTTGCTCTAGCCACACAATTAAGTCTGAGTCAAACTTATAGCTGAACTTTCCATCTTCACTCATCAAAATAGGAAAATCATCTGTGTATTCGTCACCGTTTTCTTCTAGTTTATTCAAAAGTCTAAGTGCAGATTTATTTATCTCAGCACTGTCAAGTCCACTAGCGTTAAATACAGCAGTAAAAATCTGCTTGTTTCCGGCAAGTAAATTACCATTTCTATCGTATATATTTCCTCTAGGTGCAGATGTATAGATGGTCTTCGTTGACTGCTTTGTTGCAGCTTCATTCCATGTCTTGTGCTCAATAATGGTTATAACAAAAAGACGCACTACCAAAGCGAGCATGAGCAAAAGAATCAGGCTTATTATGTACTTGTATCTAAGATTGATTTTTCTGTTATGATCATTCATTTAAAATATCCGTCTCTACGCGCCTGAACAGCTTTGTTTATAAAGAAGTATAAAATAGCTTCTGTTATAACAACTTCTATTGCTAGGACAAGCGGTAACTTTTTGAGCATATAAAAATATGTGTATGGCGAGCCTAGTAGCTTATACATTAACCAATAGCAACTACTATGTATCAATATGGCTAAAGCGCTAATTCCCGCATCCGTAACAAGGCTCTCTGTGTTGATTGATCTTCTTATCAAAAGCACAAAGCTTACCATAACAACAAGACTAATCAGGCTAACTCCAATATATTGATTGAAGAACAAATCCTTAGCTAGCGTAAAGAAAGCTGTAACCACTATTGGCTTCAGCAAATCCTCTTCCTGATATATAAATACAACTGCAAGCATTAGGCATAGCAGTGGATCTACTCCTCTAAACACAGGCAGTAAACTTGTGATAAAGGTCTGAAGTACAAAGACTATAGAGCAAATAATGATATATGTCTTTAGCTTCATAGTATCACGCTCACTCTATCCATAGATGCAAAATCCGTCTCTGGTTTTATTTCGACCTTGAGAAGCTGCTTATCGCTATCATATCTTGTTTTAGATACCTTACCGATAATTATACCAGCCGGATATTCACCCATACCCGATGTTATTATAATATCTCCCTCACCCACATCTGATCTGCTATCTAGCATGTAACCAGTTAGCGCTCCATTGCTTGAAGCCTCAAGAATTCCCAAAGACTTCTTGTTATCCTGGGTGCAGAAGCTTATTTTGCTGGACTCATCTATTATAGGCAAAATCTTAGACCAGCCCTTGCCTGTGGCAATAACCCTGCCCACAAGGCCTTGTCCGTAAATTACTATATTTCCTTTTTGGATTTTACTCTCACTACCTCTATCGATAACAAAGGAATTTGTCCAGTTTGTTCCGTCAAAGGATGTAATCTTTGCCGTTACAATATCTGACTCTCCTTTGATAAAGTCGTAGTTGAGCGCCTTTTCAAGGGCTTTGAGCTTCTGAAGCTCATTTGCAGTCAATGTCATCTGGTTAACCTGCTGCTTAAGCTTACTATTTTCTTCTTTTAGCTTTTCGTTTTCCTTCATTAACTGTCTATATGAGAAGGCTCCACCTAAATTATCCCTGAGCGTACTGCCCAAGGATGTCATAGGTTTTTCTATAGCCATATATAAGCGATTAAAAACGCCGCTACCTGAACTTCCGATTGAAAAGGTAAGTGCTAAAATTATGATCGCCGCAAATAATAATGAAAGCAACACGCTAATCAGTTTATGTCCCTTTATAAATTTCATTTGCGTTTCTCACTTCCTACCTATCTACGTTTTACACTGGAAGCATGAATCTTAAGGGTTTCTATATTGTTTAGACTCATTCCAGTTCCAAGGGCAACTGCCTCAAATGTATTTTCGGCAACTGTCGCCTTGATGCTTGTTCTCTTCTCTATAAGCTTGTCTAGATTATAAATTCTTCCGCCGCCTCCTGAGAGAACCATACCACTTGAAGCGATATCTGCTGCGATTTCAGGTGGTGCTTTTTCTATTGTTGCTTTTACTCCATCTATGACTATATCTATAGACTCCTGTAAGCCAAGCATAATGTCTCTGTTTGTTACTTCTATGCTCTTTGGCAATCCTGATATGATGTCACGGCCGCTAGCCTGAACCGTCTTGATGATTTCGTCGCCATTTTCGTCAATATCTAGGCAAGCTGCACCAGCCTCTATCTTAAGCATCTCAGCTGTCTTCTCACCTATCATAAGAGCATATCTCTTACGCACATACTGAATTATAGCTTCGTTGAACTTATCTCCCGCATGTCTTATAGATGTGCTAGCTACTATACCACCAAGCGCTATAATAGCAATATCAGTTGTTCCTCCACCTATATCACATATCATGCAGGCAGTTGAACTATCAACATCAAGACCAGCACCTATCGCTGCAGCCATAGGCTCTTCTAGAATGTAAACCTCAGATGCGCCCATCTGTCTTACAACACCTTCAACAGCTCTTTTTTCTACTTCGGTAACTCCGCTTGGAACGCCAACAACTACTCTGAAGTTCTTAATCTTATTTCCGACAGCCTTGTCGATAAATGCTCTAAGCATATCTCCAGTTCTATCAAAATCAGAAATTACTCCATCCTGAAGAGGTCTTACAACCATTATATTTGCTGGTGCCTTACCAATCATCTCCTTAGCATCGTCACCGACAGCTAAAGTTACATTGCGCCTCTTATCTAGCGCAATTACAGATGGTTCGTTTAAGACAATTCCATTATCCTTAATGTAAATCAGCGTATTTGCAGTACCTAGATCAATACCCATATCCTTTGCTGATAAAAAATTCAACATTACTTTACCTCCGTAGTATATCAAATGTAAACCGCATGACCTTCTATATCAGTCCCATATCCGCCATGCTAGTGTACTCTCCATCACCTATTATCACATGATCGAGCACCTTTATTCCCAGTATTTTACCCGATTCACAGAGCCTCTTAGTTGTCACTACATCTTCTTTGCTCGGACTTGAATCACCACTTGGATGATTGTGAACAAAGATAACTGATGCAGCGCTCATCCTCACAGCTAGAGTAAAAACCTCTCTAGGGTGTGCTGGAGCTCCGCTTAGTTCACCGACGGATACCCTATCGATGTGAAACACCTTACCCTTAACATCCATAAGCAGGCTGACAAAGCATTCCTTCTTAAGATGTCTCAGCTCAGGCATCATGAAGCTTGCCACATCATCTGCTGAGTTTATAGTAGCCATGCTGCTCTTCTTCTGGGTAAGCCTTCTGCCTATCTCTGCTGCTGCAGCGATTGCACAGGCCTTACTCTTGCCTATCCCATAAAAGCTAACAAGCTCCTTTGGACTTGCAGAAGATATGCCATAAATACCAGACTCAAACTCGTTAATGATTTTGCCAGCAAGCTCAAGAGCTGAGTTTTCCTTCGTTCCAGTTCTAATTATCAAAGCAATAAGCTCAGTATTGGATAAAGAACCAACTCCATATGAAAAAGCCCTTTCCATGGGTCTTTCCGATTGTGGTAAATATTTGATTTTCAATGAATCCTCTCTTACCGACAATCTTAAGTTAAATTCAAATTCACCCTATATTATACCATTAATATATTGCTCTTACCATGTTTATTGTTAAAGTTTCACATACAAAATGTGAACATTTCATGTGCTATTTACCGTCTATATATGACTTAAGGCAAGCGATAACCTCGTCTATGTTCATTCCTGTAGTATCTAACACAAGCGCATCTTCAGCCGCTCTTAGGGGATTTAGTTCTCTGTTCATATCGTTATAGTCCCTTTGATTGATATCGCTTAAGACTTTATCAAAGCTCACTTCCTCGCCCTTTTCTATAAGCTCCTTGTATCTGCGATTTGCCCTTTCCTCTGCAGATGCAGTTATAAAGAACTTGAACTCAGCATCTGGCATAACGTTAGTACATATATCTCTACCGTCCATTACAAGGCTCTTGCTTCTGCCCATCTCCTTTTGGATTGCAACGAGCTTACTTCTTACGCTTCCAATCTTGGAGCAGTCAGATGCCATCATTGAAACCTCTGGAGTTCTAATAAAGTTGCTAACATCTTCTCCATCTAGGTATATATGCGAGTTTCTAAAGTCAATACTAGTCTTATCAAGCATCTCATTAAGCCTAGCCTCGTCATCACAGCCTATGCCACTTCTGATCATCTTATATCCAACCGCTCTATACATAGCGCCAGTATCTACATAATCGATCCCATATTCACTTGCTAAAATCTTCGCTAGTGTGCTTTTGCCAGCGCCACCAGGACCATCTATAGCTATCCTCTTCAGCATATTTGCTCCATTCTATACATCAAAACCAACTATTTGTTCTTCTTTCCCACAAGGGCCTCGATTTCTTTGATGAAGGTATTCACATCCTTAAAAGATCTATATACTGATGCAAATCTAACATATGCAACCTCATCAAGGTCCTTAAGCTGTTCCATGACAAGCTCGCCAAGGAAGGTACTCTTAACTTCTTTTTCCATCATGTTGTTAAGGCCACGCTCTATACTGTCGACAACGCGCTCAATATCAGCTAGTGCAACTGGTCTCTTCTCACATGCCTTTATAATGCCATTCATTAGTTTGTCTCTATCAAAGGCCTGGCGACTACCATCCTTCTTAATAATCATTATTATGGTCGTCTCAACCTTCTCGTAAGTCGTAAAGCGCTTTACGCACTTTTCGCATTCTCTTCTACGTCTAATCGCCTTACCGTCGTCGATTGGCCTAGAATCAATTACCTTTGTATCTTCATTATCACAAAATGGACATCTCATTTGTTTATCTCCGTATATATCTTCAATACTGTTATTTACTATGTTAATATTACTTTTATTTTACACTATATGCCCCTCTTTTTCTACATCAAAATGTACTGCTGCTATTAAAGTCCAAAGAAAAACACAGCCCATATCACTATAGGCTGTGCCGATATAATCTCATTTATTTAGAGCTGCTATTTTCTGATGTCTTTGCCTTCTTAGCCTGCTCCTCAGCTACGATCTTCTGGTATTCCTTCTGTGATACCTTCTTACCGTCCTTCATTACCTTGTCAAGAACCTTATCAAAGAGAACCTTCTGACGCCAATTCTGCTCGTCAGCATATGTTTCGATGTCCTTACCGAAAGCCTTCTTGAAGCTTTCCTCATCATATCCGTTATCCTCAAGGATCTTCAGAATTTCCTTCTTGTATTCTCTGTTGCTGAGCGAAATATTCTCTGAGCGAGCGATGCTATACATAACCATTCTATTAAATACTATGTTCTTAGCATATTCTTGCTTTAGCTTCTCAAAACCCTTCTTGTCAGTTCTCATTACTGTCTTGAGATATGTTTCCCACTCCATTCCATAGTTCTGAGCCTGAGCCTTATATGATTCCTCTAGCTTATTAGCCTGTGACATAGCCTCATTGAGTTCCTTCTCAGGATACTTCTTAGCCTTAGACTTGTCTATTATTCTGCTCCAAAGTTCCTGCTTAACTGTGGAGTCTAGGCTCTTCTGTTTCTGGTTAAGAAGTTCCTTCTTAACACCCTCTTTGTATTCCTTGACTGTTGTAAACTTGGAATTCTTCTTTACAAATTCTGTATTTAGTTTAGGAACTGAAATCTTCTTCTTGCTGTTAATTGTTACTTTGAATTCTACAGCTTTGCCCTGAAGGTCAGTCTTACCATAGTCATCAGGGAATTTTAGGTTTAAAGTTACAGACTCTCCGACATTCTTACCAATCAGGCCCTCGACAAAACCGTCTATCATCTGAGTTGTACCAACTGTTATATCAGTTGATTCACTGCTTCCGCCTTCAAACTCCTTGCCGTCTATCTTGCCAACAAATGAGATGTTAATTGTATCTCCATTTTCAACCTTACCCGTCTTGAAGTTCTCAGTCTTTGCAGCTTTCTGAAGTCTTCTCTGAATTTCTACATCAACCTCTTCATCAGTAACGCTGGCCTTCTGACTAGCATACTCTAGTCCCTTATAGTTGCCAACCTTGACGTATTTGCTTAGATCGTAGTTGTATTCTTTGGACTGCTTATTGTTAACAAATACTAGTATAATAGCGATAACAGCAACGATTGCAACAACAACGCCTGATCCTATAAGCAATTTCTTGTTCATATCATACCTTCCTCTTGAATTTATATAATTAATTATTATAAAAGTCTTACCCTCAGATTCTACCATTTCGTACAATCTTTTTCAATTAAAAAGCCGTATAATTCACTGAAAATACACAATCCCACATACTTTTATAAAAAAAGAGACGAACCCTTTTGGGCTAATCTCTAAAATAAATCACACTTGTCCAAAAACTGCATTATTGCAAAGTATCCTCTGTCTTCTCTTTCTGCCCCATGTTCATGCACATTGAAGCCATGGCACATGAAGAACACGCTTCTTTTCTCTTAGAAAGCTCATCATCGCTTCTATCTTCAGCGTTCTTGCTAGCTACAATGACAGCTATAAAACAGAGTGCTGCAATAGCAACAGATGCAACTGCTATATATAATAAGTGACTCATAAAGTATTCCATACAATCATCTCCTCATCAAGTCTATCAAATGTAATTATATATACATTCTACCACAAATATCAGCTTTTACACCACGCCCTGAAGAATTTCATATAGATTTCTAAATAAGACCTAGAATTTCGTCAAATATTTCCTTAGCAACCTCAGCCTTTGATTTCAATTCTAGTGATCTATGGCCATTCCTTGTAATCAAAGTAACCGCATTAGTATCTGTCTTAAAGCCACTCCCTGCATCCTTTAGGTTGTTAGCCACTATCATATCAGCGTTCTTCTTGCTGAGCTTAGCCTTTGAGTTTTCTAGCATATTGTCAGTTTCCATCGAGAAGCCACATAAGAACTGCCCCTCTTTTTTGTTTTCTCCAAGATACTTAAGAATATCCTTTGTTCTCTTGAGAGGTATAGATAGCTCTCCGTCCTTTTTCTTAATCTTGCTGTCCACATAGCTTTCTGGTGTATAGTCGGCTACTGCTGCGGCCTTTACAATTATATCCTGCTGATCTGACAAAGCAGTTACTGCATCAAACATATCTTTAGCTGAAGAGACTTCAACTATTTTTACGAAGTTTGGAATTTCTGCTGTCGTATTCGCCTTTACAACTGTAACTTCAGCTCCTCTTAGCATGGCTTCCTTTGCTATAGCAAAACCCATCTTGCCACTGCTGTGATTTGTTAGGAACCTAACTGGATCTAACGACTCCATCGTAGCACCTGCAGTAACGAGAACCTTCTTGCCTAGCATGTCCTTTTCCCTTGCTATTTCTCTTTCTATTACATCAAAGAGAAAATCTGGCTCAGGCATCTTTCCGGCGCCCGTATCTCCACATGCCAAAAGACCGTTCTGTGGCTCTACTACACCAATTCCATACTTCTTAAGTTTAGCGATATTGTCCTGCGTTATCTGGTTTTCAAACATAGCAGTGTTCATGGCAGGCGAAACTATCTTCTTGCACTTTGATGCTAGGAAAGTTGTCGTTAGCATATCATCTGCTATTCCGTTTGCAATCTTGGCGATTACATTTGCCGTTGCAGGCGCAATCATAAAGATGTCAGCCTTTTTCGCAAGCGATATATGCTCTACATCAAATTTGAAATTCCTATCAAAAGTATCCACATAGCATTTATTTCCCGTTAGCGTCTCAAAGACAAGCGGGCTAATAAACTCACATGCATTCTCAGTCATTATTACGTTTACATCTGCTTTTGTCTTTGACAAAGCACTTACTAGATATGCAGTTTTATACGCTGCAATTCCACCGCTTACTCCTATAATTATCGACTTATTTTCAAACATTTTTGCTCCTAAATCTTATTCATTAAGATGCTTTGGTACTGAGTTTTTGTCAAAGCTATACTTTGATTTTTCATCCTCACATATATTATCAGCAATGCTTCCAATTCTGTTCATTATCCAAAGATAGGTCTGTGAACCTTCGCTATAGTCAGCTTCTGAGTAACCGTCTATTCTATCGTTCTTATGCAGTATATCTACCTGCTTAAAAGCATTTATATCGCCCTTAGGGTAGATTGCATACGTCGATCCACCGTTCCCTCTTACAACAGAAAATGCAGGGATATCACTTGGCCCATCTGCAATATAAATCATGTTCTTTAGTTTGACTCTTCTAGCATCCTCTGGCATGGCGATATTTACATCTATCTCTGGGTGCTTGTTAACACCCTTGTTTATCTCAAAGATTGCTCTCGTCTTTGTCGTATTATCAACAGTGTAACCTATTTCTGCGATTCGTCTTACGCCATTTTGCTCATCTTCTATGAACTCACAGCCCCAAATACCGTCAACATATTCAGCAATTTCACTACCCTGTATTATAGCTGCCATTCCCGTACTTACTATATAGTGCTCTAGCTTAATACCGCACTCTCGATAGTCCTCATTCTGGTCAATAAAGTCTTTGGTTTTTGTAAATAGTTCAGGTATGCCTGGATAAAACTTCAGTTCCTTGCCGAAACTCTTTAGCTTTTCGTTATTTAGGCCCTGCATACGGCCATCTCTTGCATCTCTGATAAACTGGTTGAGGTAGATTGTCTCAGGATTTACCCTTACTCCCTGCTCGCTCATATACTTTGCTGGAAGCGATCCAACCTCACCCCAGAAGCTCTTTTCGTCTATTCCGTAGTACTTAAATATTGGCTCCTGCATGTATCCATTTAGGAGCGTCTTATCAAAGTCCCATACTACCGCAATTATATTTGCCATAAAATTACCTCGATAATTGCAAAAAAGACCCGGGAGAATTCTCACCGGATCTGGATATTAAAAATTTATTTTGCGCAAGCTTTCTTTGCTGTTTCACATAGCTGTGTGAATGCTGCTGCATCATAAATAGCCATCTCTGATAGCATCTTACGATTGATTTCGATTCCGCTCTTCTTGAGACCATCCATCAAACGGCTGTATGAAAGATCGTTCTGTCTAGCAGCTGCATTGATTCTTGCAATCCACATCTGACGATACTGTCTCTTCTTTAGCTTTCTACCAACATATGCAGATCTAAGAGCTCTCATTACAGCAGGATTGGCTGCTCTAAATGTCTTGCTCTTGGAACCGTAATATCCCTTAGCTAACTTTAAGATTTTTTTATGTCTGCGGTGTGCAGTTACACCCTTTTTTACTCTTGCCATTTTACTTCCTCCCGATCCTGATTATTTAGCCATTGATCTTAGCATTCTCTTAAGATCAGCGCTTGATGCCAAAGTAGCCTTACGAAGGCCTCTCTTTCTCTTAGCTGTCTTCTTTGTAAGCTTGTGCGCCTTAAATGCCTTATTTCTCTTTATCTTGCCGCTTCCTGTAAGTTTAAGTCTCTTGCATGCTCCTCTGTGAGACTTCATCTTATTCTTTGCCATTGCTGGAACCTCCTTATTATGAATAGCACCCTGCGTGCCCTACTCGTGTTGAATTTACATGTCAATCAAATTGAATACTAATTTTTTGGTGCTAAGAACATCACCAAGCTACGACCTTCCATAACAGGGCGCTTATCAACCACTGCTACATCCTCGCATAGCTCTGCAAATTTGTCCATAACTTCTCTACCCAGTGAAGTATGTCCAAGTTCTCTTCCTCTGAAACGAAGGCTTACCTTAACCTTGTCTCCAGCCTTAAGGAACTTAGATGCTGTGCTTGCCTTAACCTGTATGTCGTGAGCCTCAATGAAAGTGCTCAATCTGATTTCCTTAACCTGTGTGGTCTTCTGTTTCTTCTTCGCTTCTTTTTCGCGCTTCTGCGCTTCGTAGCGGAACTTACCGTAGTCCAAAATCTTACAAACCGGTGGCACAGCATTAGGTGAGATGTTCACCAAATCTAGCTTGTGCTCGTCAGCAAGCTTAAGAGCATCCTCTCTGCTCATGACTCCAAGCATGTTGCCATCCTCGTCTATAACTCTAAGTTGTTCTTCGCGTATTTCCTCGTTTATTCTGTTCTCTTTGATGTCAGTACCTCCAAATATAAATAAAAAACGGACACCTGAAGAGCCCGCATCAAAATATGTCATAAAAAACATAGTCTTTATTAACCCATAGAAACGAAATTCATTAGGTGAGAAGCGGACAACTTCTTCTTGATACCCATATACTTTACCATTATGTCCAGCATATGTCAACATAATTTTTGTTAAAATTCCAGTCTTTTAGCATATTTTATATCAAAACAAAACGGCCTAGGTTTGTAAGCACGCTTACTTCCCTTTGGCCGTTTTTAATTAGCTTTCTAGCTTAATACTTACTTTGATTTCTTAGCTCTTCTAATCATCAATGTAGATATCGAAATTGCTATCATTGCCATTCCCGCGAAATACAAAACTTTTGTGCCTGTACCACCAGTTTCCGGAAGTGTGTATCTCGCTATTTTCGTATTTTTAATTATAAGTGTACCTTTAGAAACCGCAACACCTGAAGCCGTCTTTGACTCTGTACCATTGTTATTGCTGTAGCTAATCTTATAGTCTGAAACTGGATTTTCCACTACATAGTAACTAAATGTAACTTCTTCGCCATTTTGGTTTTTACCCGTCAAAGGTAAGTCGCCATAGCTTTTTGTCCAGTTATCTGCCTTCGTCAGCCTTTCACCTGCCAGGTAAACCTTCTCTGAAGTTCTACCGTTATCAGTTATAGCAACCTGCATTAGATCGTAGGTGATTGAACCGTTTTGAACCTGCACTTCCTGCCCATTATCATCAAACCACTTCTTGGTTACATTGATATTAGTCTTAGGTCTCTTGTTCTTAACCGTAAAAGTCAAACTTGAGCCATCTAGTGTTACTAATGGGTTACTTGAAGTCATTGTCACGGTAAATTTACCGGCTTTGTCCTCAATTTTGAAGTCTATAGGAGCTGTTAGCCCTACATGGTTCTTCGGAGCCTCAACCTCAGTTAGACGATACTCTCCAGCCTCTAGATCAGTGAATTTAAACTGTGATATATTCTTTCCTCTACCTTCTGTTACAGGTGTAAATGCTGCATCGTTTAGCTTTTCTAGCTTAAATACAGCTCCGTTTAGGTAGGAATTAGTCTCATCTAGCTTAACTATATTGATCTCTGTACTACGCTTTAGTTCAAAGCTTACAAGGGCCTGATATGGTTTACCATTTCTGCGTGCAGGTGGTCTAAACACATTAACTTTCACAGACTGCATGTCCTTTTCGGATATCTTTGCACTTTCTGCAAGTATATGGTTAACTGCCGTTTGTAGAACGCCTTCCACAAGTGCACCCTGATACTGCTTCATATAGTTTAATGTATTTGAATAGTACCAAAGAGCCTGCTGAAGTGCTGCATAGTATCCATGGTCAGGGTCATTGCCTTGTGTATCCTTCCAAAACAGCTCATTATTGAGTCCATAGTTTTCTAGAAGTTCTTTTTTATGAGTTTCACAGTAGAAGTAAATCTTTCTTACTATGTCGTATAGTTCCTTCTTACCAACTCTTGGTTCCTGAGCCATACTATATAAAGCATCTGCATTCGATTCTAGCTTTGTATAAACGGCTCTGTCACCAAATGATGGGAACGTGTCCTCCGCCCTAAAACAAAAGGCATCCACACCTGATGAATTGTCAACATCCTTTGATATCTTTACCTTACCATTAACAGACACAAATCCATAGTATTCGTTTTCGCCTAGCGGTTTTTCTGCTTCGCCATTTCTTAATAACGTAGTTACCGTACCACCTCTGTCAAACCTCATAAATAGTTTGCCATCCTCATATGAGAACTTAAACTCTGATACCGGTTTAGTAGGCTTAACAAAACCATTAGGAACCTGAGTTATATAGAGTCTATAAGTATCACCAAGATATACATCTCGCTTATTCATTTCTATAGCGATACCGCTTGGATAATAGTCAGATAGTTTCTGATTTATATTTATGTTTACCTCTCCACCTGGTACGACCCTTTTAAGTTCAAATTTAACTGCACTGCGGTTTACAGCCTTCCCTGAAGAATCCTCTGCAAAGAAAGTTAAGCCTGTCAAAGTATTCTGTGTGATATATACCACACCTCCACCTTGAACATAATGGATTCCAGCAGCATCAAAGTAAAATTCAGAAATTGGAGTTACTGGTCTGTCATATCCACCAGGAACACTTGTTATATAAAGCTTATATCTAGGTCCGAGCTTCATGCCTGTGAATTCTACTTCTTTGTCTGATGTATTTAGAGTACCTTGCTTAAAGATAGTTTCTCGTGTTCCATTTACTTCAACTAACTTATATCCAATAGGCCCTGTTATAGGACTTCCAGTATTTGCTACAATTTTGAACTTTGCGTAGGTTATCGCAAGTGCTCTAGTTCTTCTAGTACGTGGCTGATTTTCAGGTTCTTTCAGTACATTCTCTGCTACATTATTGATTTTCTCAGTTTTCGCAGTTTTTATATTAGTACTTTCATCTTTCTTTGCAACCTCAAGCACTGATACATTTTCACCAAGGATAGTTGCAAATAGCTCGCCCTTTTTAGGCTTAGCCTTTACATCAAATGTTATAGAAATCTTATTAAGCTTAGCATCTTTGCCATCGCTTGAGTTACTGTTTTCTACTAACACCTTGTTGCTATTTTCTGGTGCTGATTCTTTAGCATCCTTTAGCTTTAGGCGTGCCGAAGTATAGTTTACTCCGTATACCCCGCTGTCACGATACTCCTTATCTACTTCTATTTCAGCTGACTTTAGGCTCTTTTCATTTAGGGCTAGAGTCTTCTGATATACGACGATGAATTCCTTTATATCATTTTTACTTGATATATCTATTACCGTCTTTTCATCTGTAGATTGGTCTTCGTTAAGCTTTGCTTCTAGGATTTCTTTATCCGTCTTAAAGTCGGAAAGCTTTTGAATCTTGCCTTCATCTTCCTGCGCATAGGCATAAGCAGGTATCACCTGCATCAGCATAGACAGGAGCATAAGCAAGGTTAAAAGCTTGATTGATAGTTTTTTCTTTGTCATCTAACCATCTCTCCTATCTTATTTTTTCTATTGATCACAAGAAGTACTAGCATCCCTGTGCTTATCATCCATAGTCCGCTCCACCAGTAAGCATTGTTACTGTCTCTAGTATCTGGTGGTGTGTGCGGTGGGACGATAGGTTTACGTACCACTGGTTTTGGTTTTGCGCTCACGTGGTTTCTCCAAACTCCGTTTTGCCACTGTGGAACCATAACCAAAAATGGTTGCATTGTCGAATATTCTGCAGCTACACCTGTCTGCTTAGTTTGAACAACAAGATATATACCGTTATTTAGGCCTGTGAAGTGTACCACCCCATCTGCTCCTGTTGTCTGTGTCATCACTGGATTTGCACCAAGGCTCTGTCTTTCTAGGTTCTGCGCTAGTTTTAGCTGATCTTCAGAAGACCTTATAGTAATCAAATCTCCGCTCCACTGGAATGGTGATGTTACTGTATAGCCTGTCCTATCAGCTTTTAGCTCAGCAACCTGATAAATTGAAAACTCTGAGCCACTGATACCTTTGTTATTGTCAGTGAAAACTATATCTAAGCTTGGGCTTTCGTCTGCATATACGAAATTGGAAGGTAGAATGAAAAATACAAAGCTAAAGCATAAAACTAGAATTAAACTCATTCTATTACTTTTCATTTAATTTCCTTCTTTTTTCTTCGCTTTATTAGGTATACCAATATTATGATTAGAATTAGTCCTACACCAGCAGCTATAATTGCTACGAATTTTAGCCATGTGTGGTTTATAACTTCTTCTATATTCTTTGTTGGCTTGTTGTACTGCGTGCGCTCTCCACGGATTAGAAGTCTGTGGGAATTAACCCCATAAGGCGTGCATGTAATCAAAGTCACATAGTCCTTACCTTCTTCAATATCTAGCTTTTCTACCTCATCTGGTAGAACTGTGTTGATCTGGTCGACTCTATAGGCCAGCACTTCGTCAAATACATGTATGAAAAACATATCTCCGACCTTTAGCTGATCTATGTTTGTGAATAGCTTCGCAGATGGCAGACCTGTATGACCTGACAAAAGACTGTGAGTACTTTCGCCACCTACTGGAACCGATGATCCCGGTATATGACCTACTGCAATTTGCAGTGTGCCCTCATCGACATTGTGATAAATAGGCATATACACATTTATCTTTGGAATCTCTATGTATCCCATTATGCCGGTGTCTGTCACGTCCATAATCTGTTCGTATCTGCTTAACTCATCCTTGCTCAATGAATACCTGTTGTTTCTATGAACCAAGCTCTGATTGTATTCCTTTGCTTCTGTTAAGAGCCTCTCCTTCTCCTCCTTGGACATGTCCTTGGATCTTTCCACATAGCTTGCTATTGCTTTTGAAGAGTGCAGTTCGTTAAGTAAATCGCTGATTGTCGGGTAGGCTAAAAAACCTATTCCCGTTATCAGTATTAAAGCCACCAATATATTTGGTATGATTTTTTTTACTTTTTTCATTATTTAGCAGCTTCGCGCTTCTTGTAACCTAAATATCCTAAAGCACCTAATACAAAGATTGAACCTAGACCGTAGATGAGTATTCTACCCATACCACCTGTCTCTGGTAGAACGAATCCCTTGTTATTTATTACATCTGTTGCAACTGAACCAGCAGTTTTATCTGCAGTAAATGTGATAGTTCCAAGGTCAGTTGTACCTTCTAGCTTAGTTAGCTTAGGGTCATCTGATTCCTTGTCATATGTTGCAGTGATTGTGAATTCGATTGGCTTGATTGTGTTATATCCACTTGGAGTCTTTGTCTCCTTAAGTACATATGAACCAGCATCTAGTCCCTTGAATGTAAATACTGTCTTAGTACCATCTAGTGTGAATGTTGCCATCTTAACTTCGTTAGTTCCAACCTTCTTGTAAAGTTCGAACTCAGCTCCCTGAAGTGGATTGTTTGCATCGTCCTTCTTGTTTACAACAACCTTGTATGTGAATACGATGTTCTTATCCTTAGGAGTTGTTCCGTGGTCACCTTCGCCACCCTTGTTTGGGTTGTTTGAGTACTCAAGGTAAACTGTATTTGGGTTACCACCTGAACCTATAACTGCGTTATTGTTAAGTGTGCATGAATACTCTACAACGATCTTGCTGTCCTTAGTTACAGGTGTTTCTGTAATTGTCTTTAGGTCATCAAAAGCAACTGTAAATCCGTTAGTTGCTGCATTTGTTGTTACAGTATATCTGCTAGCTGGAATTAGAACTCCGTCGATCTTAACATTGATTGAATCAGCCTTTAGTGTTAGACCAGCTGACATCTCATCGTGGAACTTATATGTGTATTTCTCATACTTGTCATAGTTTGCTGGAAGTGTACCTGTTAGCTTGTATGGGATTGTATCTCCAATTCCATAGTCTGCAGCATCCTGCCATACGCCGTCGCTGTTCTCCTGAACCTTCTTTACAACTGTTGGAACATCGAGCTTTGTTCTTGCTTCTGTGTTCTTAACAATCTTTAGCATGTAAAGTGTATAAGCTGAGTTATTTCCAGTCTGTGAACCTGCTTTATCCTTGATTAGGTAGTAACCTGGCTCTAGATTTGTTAGAGTGTCTGTTGCACCAGCAGCTACCGTCTTTGTCTTTTTCTTTGCAGGATCTAGATGTGCCTGAAGAGTGTTAGCAAAAGCCTGAGCCTTATCTGTGTCAGTTAGAGTCTTAGCCTTTGCATTTGCATCTCCTAGACCTGCCTTTGATGAAGCCTTGATTCCGTCACCCCACTGGATGTTGGAAAGAGTGCTTCCTGAAAGCTCTCCCTTAAAGATCTGATATACTTCGAATTCATGCTCTGTCTTACCATCATTCTTGAGTGTAAGTGTGTAGTTTTCTGCAGCGAATACCTTAGCTGGCATTACTAGAGAAACTGACATAGCTACGAGCATCAGTACTGCTACTAGGCAGTTCTTCTGTTTGTTAATTAAGTTTCGCATTTTAACCCCCTTGTTAATACGTTAAATAAATATATTTGAACAAACCAAAACATGATTGCGCACTAGGTAAAGAAATTTGTTCTTAAATAAATCGATTTATTGTATTTTTTCCCCCTTTTTGATTTTAGATTTATCCCAGTTTGCCCCCATAGATTAATTTGTTTGTTCACATGAACAAATTTGTATGCTGTATAAAATTTAGCAATAAGAAAAAATTATACACTTGTAAAGATATTGCAAATTAATTAATTGTAGTACATTTTATCACAATTAACTGTGTTTTTCAAGCTTTTTGCCTTCTGCTTTATCCATCAAAAATGGCTATATTTAGCCATTTATAGACATTGTACAATCAAAAAAGCACCATTGGCTTGCCTAGCCAAAAGTGCTCAAATTTTTCACTCATTAAATCGCGATTTATAAAAATCCATTCTTTTTATGAAATTCTTTCGCCGTAGCGCAGTCGCTAATTATCTGCTCAGATAATTCTTCAACATTATCAAACTTTATTTCATCCCTTAGCATTTCCAAAAACTCTACTGTAATGCCCTTTCCATAAAGGATTTTATCAAAGTCAAAGATATGTGTTTCGACATTTTTTCCGTAATTACCTATCGTTGGCTTAACCCCGACATTTGTTACACTAGGATATCTCTTTCCGTTATAGACACAAAATGTCACATAAACGCCGTTTGGCGGTGTAACCATGCTATCGTCTATAACAAGATTTGATGTTGGGAATCCAAGTTTTCTGCCTAGCCTATTACCGACAACGACTTCACCTGATATAGCATAAGGACGTCCCATATACGTTTCACACTCATCGACCTTGCCCGTAGCAATTAGATTTCTAATCAAAGTCGAACTCACTACCTGCTCATTTATGACAAAAGCATCTATTACCTTAAGGCTGAAACCCAGCTCAAGGCTCAGCTCGTAAAGAGTGTCTACATTTCCGCTTGCTTTGTATCCGAAGTTATGGTTGAATCCACAGACAACAGATTTTGCGCGAAGCTTATCTACGATAATCTTCTTTACGTATTCTTCTGGCGGCATCTCCATGATTTCCCTTGTAAATGGAATGTTTATGAGGTAGTCAACTCCCAAATCCTCCATGAGTTCTTCTTTTTCATGTTTATAAAGTATGTTCTTTATCTTAGGGACATTTGGAAGAAGGTCCCTAGGGTGATTCGAAAAAGTAAACACGGCAGATTTAAGTCCGCGTTCCTTCGCAATTTCAATCGTCTTCTTGATAAGCTTCTGGTGCCCTAGGTGTACTCCATCAAAGTTACCAAGCGCAATCGATGTCTCCTCTATGCTCTTTATTTCATCTAAACTATCAAATATTTGCATTATAAAATACCTTGTCTGCTTTTATTAAGCCCTTATTTTCTTTGGCTGTTCCCAAAAATTCTCCAGCCTTGCCGTAAACTCTATATAGTCTTGCAAAATCATCCTTGAGCGTGAGTGGAAACTTCTCCTCTGAGAACTTAGGCTTTTCCAAAAGAGACCACTGGTCCTCTCTTAGCTCAACTCCGTTTACAAAAAGGTGCTTTTCCCAGTCCTCTAGCTCTGCTAAGCCAAAGTGCTCCAGAGGTTTATCTATAGGGGTAAGCATTTTCCCTATTTCCTCTGGACTCATATTCCTTATCTTTTCTATGTCTATTGCATCTGCAATATCAAAGCATCCTGATTTAATCCTAGTCAGACTGCTCATTGCTGCTCCGCAGCCGAGCGCCCTTCCTATATCTGCACATATGCTTCTTATGTAAGTACCCTTTGAACATGCGATTTCAAACTCAAATTCACATCCATCAAAAGATATAATATCAGCCTTTTCTATATAAGCCTTACGACTCTTTACATCTATAGTCTTGCCTTCACGTGCATATTCATATAGCTTTTTGCCACCCACCTTAAGCGCAGAATACATAGGTGGAACCTGGCTAATCACACCTCTAAAAGCTTCTACAGCCTTCTCAAGCATCTTTCTATCTATGCTAAAATCTTCACAGGTTCTGACAGTATTTCCCCAAATATCAAGCGTATCTGTCTCAAGACCTAGTCTTGCACTACCTCTGTAAACTTTGATATCCGCATCCAGATAATCCATGACTCTTCCAGCTCTTCCAATGGTTACAGGAAGTACGCCCTCTGCCATTGGATCAAGTGTTCCAAGATGTCCAACTCGCTTAGTGCAGCAAGCACGTCTTACTATGGCTACAACATCAAAAGAAGTCATGTCCTTAGGCTTGTTTATATTGATTATTCCATCCATACTACATTTCTCTGCCAAAGGCTTCAATTACTCTTTCAATAGCTTCATCTAGGCTGCATCTAAGTGTGGCACCAGCTGCTCTTGCATGTCCGCCTCCGCCTAGACTAGCACATAGCTTTGCTACATCAAAATACTGCTTTGACCTCATGCTGAGCTTGATTACATCTTTTTCGTACTCCTTGACAAGAACGGAAACCTCGGTTCCCTTTATCGCTCTCATAAGATTTACGATTCTATCTGTCTCATACATGAAGGCGCCGCTCTCTTTTAGCATTTCCTGACTAACATAAGTTATCAAAAGCTTGCCATCAAACTCACTTCTCATCCTTGCTATTGCAAGGGCTTCAACTTTAAGTCTTTCGAATCTATCACTTTCGTATATCTCTATGCTAACTTCATTTGCAGAAACTCCCCAGTCATATAGCTCAGCAACTATCTCATGTGTAATTTTCTGAGTGTTAGAATACTGAAAATTTCCTGTGTCCGTTGTAATCGCTGCAAAGACCGAGTTTGCAATTCTCTTATCAGGGACTATTTCTAGTTCCTTTATTAAAAGAAAGGCAAGCTGCCCCGTAGCTGCAGACTTAGGATCTATGTAGTTATAGTCACAGAAATGCGTGCTCGTCGAGTGGTGGTCTATGCATACACTTAGCTTTGCTGCCTGAAATAAAGAAGCTCTTTCACCTATTCTATCTAGTGCTCCTGAATCCACGCAAAACGCCATGTCTACCGAGCATGCAAATTCCTTATCTTCTGTAACTAAGCCTTCAGCTAGAAACATTAGATTATCTGGAACTTCTTCATCTATGATTATCCACGCTTCCTTACCAAGCTGCCTAAGCGCTAGGCAAATAGCTGCACTTGAGCCTATCGCATCTCCATCCATATTAGTGTGTGGATAGAGTGCAAAGCTTTGATTCGCTTTGATTGCTTCTGCGATTTCCCTAAAGCTATTATTTCCCATTCTTTTCTCCAAGCTCTCTTATCACCTTTTCTATGTGATTTCCATATTCCATCGAGCTATCAATCTTGAAAATAAGCTCTGGCACGTGTCTTATGCTAAGCTTCTTGCTAATCTCAGTTCGCATAAGTCCAGCTGCATGCTTTAGACCGTCTATAACTTCAGTCTTTTCGTCTTTGCTTTTCTGCTCATCGTCTATATCTATATTCCTATCTCCCTGAGTACATGACATAACTGTCACATAGCAGGTTGCATAGCTGCCGTCTGAAGTAACTTCAACATCTGTGATGCTGATAAACTTTCCGGCTAGACGTGGGTCTTTAATCTCGGTAAGCAAAAGCTGGCTTATTATTCTTTTGATTTCTTCACCGAGTCTCTTTGTTCTATATCCTTTTCCCATACTTTCTCCAGATAGCACTTAAGCCGCCATAGGCGACTTAAGCTTTTTATATTACTTTCGCTCTATCTCTACCATGTGGAAGCACTCGATCAAATCGCCATCTTTGATATCGTTATAGTTTTCGATTCCGATACCGCACTCATATCCCTGAGCAACTTCCTTTGCATCATCCTTAAATCTCTTAAGTGATGAAATCTTTCCTTCGTGAATAACAATTCCATCTCTTACAAGTCTAACCTCTGCGTTACGCTGAACCTTACCCTCAATAACGTAAGCACCACCGATGATTCCAACATTTGGTACCTTGAAGGTATTTCTGATTTCAACCTTACCAAGGATTTCTTCCTTGTACTCTGGATCGAGCATACCCTTCATAGCGTTTTCTACATCGTCAATTACGTCGTAGATTACTCTATATGTTCTGATTTCTATGCTCTCTCTATCTGCTAGAGTCTGCACAGCTGTGCTTGGTCTTACATTAAATCCGATGATTACGGCACCTGATGTACCTGCAAGCATGATATC
Source organism: Eubacterium sulci ATCC 35585 (assembly GCA_001189495.1). Taxonomy (NCBI): domain Bacteria; kingdom Bacillati; phylum Bacillota; class Clostridia; order Peptostreptococcales; family Anaerovoracaceae; species [Eubacterium] sulci. The sequence continues at coordinate 1,233,778 of CP012068.1, forward strand.
TGATTCAGTAACTGTACCTACACCTGTGTGGATGATATTAACCTTAACCTCGTCATTATTTAGCTTTTCTAGTGAAGCGACTAGGGCACCGATTGAACCCTGAACGTCTCCCTTGATGATTAGGTTGAGTTCCTTAACGTCACCCTCCTGAATCTGGCTAAATAGCTTCTCTAGTGTTGTACTTGAATTCTTTGCGAGAACTTCTTCTCTTAGCTTCTCTTTACGCTTCTCAGCGATGTCTCTTGCAATCTTGTCTTCCTTAACTGCATTGAACTCATCACCTGCCTGAGGAACGTCTGTAAGTCCAAGAATTTCAACAGCAGTAGCTGGACCAGCCTTCTTTATAGTCTTTCCTCTGAAGTCTGTCATCAGACGGATTCTACCTGCAGATGTACCTGCAACGATGCTCTGTCCGCTCTCAAGTGTACCATTTGTAACAAGAAGTGTAGCTACAGGGCCCTTTGACTTATCTAGTCTAGCCTCTATTACTGAACCCATAGCTAGTCTACTTGGGTTAGCCTTGAGCTCAAGAACCTCTGCCTGAAGCAGAATCATCTCAAGCAGGTTCATTATTCCTTCGCCTGACTTTGCTGAAACTGGAACTGTGATTACATCTCCACCCCAATCTTCGACTAGTACATTGTGCTCTGAAAGCTCCTGCTTAACTCTATCAGGGTTAGCTGCTGGCTTATCCATCTTGTTGATTGCAACTATGATAGGAACTCCGGCTGCCTTAGCATGGCTTATTGACTCTATCGTCTGTGGCATTACACCGTCATCTGCAGCAACAACTAAAACTGCTATATCAGTAACGTGAGCACCTCTTGCTCTCATCGCTGTAAATGCTTCGTGTCCTGGTGTATCTAGGAATACGATTTTCTGCCCATTTACCTTAACCTCAGATGCACCGATGTGCTGAGTAATTCCACCTGACTCGCTTGAAGTAACGTTAGTCTTCCTGATTGCATCAAGTAGCGATGTCTTACCGTGGTCAACGTGGCCCATTACAGTGATAATAGGTGGTCTTGGCTTTAGATCCTTATCATCGTCCTCGAATACTTCGATTCCTGTCTCTTCATTTTCTTCCTCAACCTTGCCGATATGAACACTGATTCCAATTTCTTCTGCAAGAATCATAACTGTGTCCTCATCGATGTTCTGGTTGATATTTGCCATTATACCTAGCTTCATCAAAGACATGATAACCTTTGATGTTGAAACCTCTGTCTGCTCACAGAAGCCTGCAACTGTGATAGGTACTGTAAGAACTATTGTGCCTTCTGGTAATACTTCTTCTTCAATCTGTGGCTCTACGTCTACGTTGTTGTTCTTATACTTGGTGTGCTTATTTCTAACCTGCTTCTCAAGTGACTTTCTCTCGAACTTATCGAACTTGCTGTGTTTCTCCTTCTTATCGAATGACTTCTTCTTGTCGTCTCTCTTTGCTGAGTCTGGCTTGCCTTCGATTCTACCTGCAGAAGTTGTTCTCTTATTGTCCTTGTCCTGATATCTTGAGTTTCCACCCTGCCTGCGATCATCCTTGCTAAACTTATTCTCGGAGTCACGGCCGTTTCTAGAGTTGTTTCTGTCGTTTCTATCGTTACGATCGGTTCTGTTATTTCTGTCGTTTCTATCGCGTCTTTCGCCTCTAGCCTCGCCTGACTTTGCATCTCTGCTTGGTCTTGTATTTCTTCTGTCGTCAGACTTCTTTGCCTCAGATGATGCAGGCTTTGCTGCTCTTTCTACACGCTTCTTTTCCTCTGCCTTAACCTCATCAGCTGTCTTTATAATCTTAACACCGATAGGTCTTCTTCCTGAAGCGTTCTGATCAGCTGTAGTTTCCTGCTTTGCTGGTTCAGGCTTCTTCTCTTCCTTCTTAACAGGCTTCTTTGACTCTTCCTTTGGCATCTCGCTAGCCTTTGATGCCTCTTTAGTCTTCGAGTGTTCCTTTGATGTCACGTCTTTGCTGCTTGCCACTGCTTTATTCTCTTCTTTTTCTTTCTTAACTTCAGGTTTTGCTTTCTTATCGCTTTCCTCTGCTTTATTTCTATTTGCAAAGTAGGAATCGTCAACTATCGGTCTTCCAATAGGCAAACGCTTTCTACCAGCTGCTGGCTTTGTTGTTTCACTATCATTGCTCTTAGACTCACCTTTGCCGTATGCCGACTTAAGCTTTGCAATATCACCCTCGGATAATGTGCTCATATGACTCTTTAGCTCTATACCCAGTCCTGAAGCCTTTTCGAGTAGCTCCTTGCTTTGAACTTCTAGTTCACGGGCAAGTTCAAATACTTTCACTGCCATTAGACACCTCCCTTTCTGATTGAATCAGGTCAATCTCCTTACATATGCTTTCGGCAAAACCCTTGTCCACGATTGCGAATACACCCTTATCCACATTCCCGGTCATGTGTGAAAGCTCACTAGCTTCTCCGAAAACCCTGTATTTTATATTGTTAGTGACACATTTCTGCGTCAATTTACTCTTTGTATTGTCTCCAACATCCGTAGCTATTATCAAAAGTTTTACGCGCCTCTTTGCGATTAGCATAAGTGCGGTGTTATACCCAACCTGGATATTCTTTGACCTTGCGGCAAAACCCATGTAGCTTCTAAACTTGGATTTTTCCATCAAATTCTCCTCTTAGCTTATCTATATTCTCTTGATCAACCTTGCGTCTGAAGACTCTTGCAAACGCCCTCTTCTTGCATGCATTATCAAAGCATTCAATGCTCTTGCACACATAGGCACCCCTGCCATCCTTCCTTCGCGTAAAGTCAAAGCTGATGTTATCACCTTCGTCTACAAGTCTAAACAGCTCATCCTGAGACTTTGATTCCATGCAACCTATGCATCTGCGCATTGGTTTTTCTTTACTCAACTTCTACGACCTCCGCATCAGCTGAATCTTCATAGCTCATATCCTCATCGCAAACTCCATCAGCATCTTCATCCTGATAGTACTGGCTATGGCTCTTTATATCTATCTTCCAACCGCTAACCTTTGCTGCTAGTCTTACGTTCTGACCTTCCTTACCTATTGCTAGTGAAAGCTGGTAATCAGGTACTACTACAAGTGCAGCCTTTTCTTCATCGCTATCGGAAACGATGAATACGTCCTCAACCTTAGCTGGGCTAAGTACGTTAGCGATAAGTTCTTCTGGTTCATCGCTCCATGGAATTACGTCAATCTTCTCTCCATCAAGCTCATTTACCACAGACTGAACTCTTGCTCCGCGGTTACCAACGCATGAACCTACTGGGTCAACGTTCTCAAACTCAGTGTAAACTGTCATCTTTGTTCTTGAACCAGCTTCTCTTGCGATAGCCTTAATCTCAACCGTTCCATCTGTAAGTTCTGGGACTTCTAGCTCAAATAGCTTCTTTACAAGGCCTGGATGCGATCTTGAAAGATATATCTGAGGTCCCTTTAGGCTGTGCTTAACATCCATGATGTAAGCCTTTAGTCTATCATTTACCTCAAAACGTTCTCCTGGTACCTGCTCCCTAGGTGGAAGTATTGCCTCTGTATGTCCTAGGTCAACAAAGAGTGTTGCTCCGCTCTTTCTGTGCACAACACCTGTAACAATCTCATATAGGCGATTCTTGAAATCGTCGTATACCTTTGAGCGCTCGGCTTCTCTGATTCTCTGCACTACTACCTGCTTTGCTGTCTGTGCAGCGATTCTACCAAAGTCCTCTGGTGTAACCGCAAACTCTATCGCATCGCCGATTTCGTATCTTGCATCAATCTCGCGTGCATCATCAAGGCTTATTTCACGATTTTCGTCCATAACTTCTTCGACAACCTCAAGTCTTGATAAAACGGAAATATCTCCCGTCTCTGAATCGATGTCAACTCTTACATTATCGACATTGATATTACCTGTGGTGCTATAGTTGCGCCTATATGCAGCTAACAATGCTGACTCAATTGCCTCTAGAAGAACTCCTTTTTCTATATGTTTTTCTTCCTCAAGCTGTTCGAGCGCGTCTATAAACTCTCTGTTCATTTCTGACCCTCCTATTTATATTTAGTCCCTAGAATATAACTGCTAGATTAGCCTTAGCAATCTGATCTCTAGGTAGTTCCATATCCTTACCATCTACTGTAATCTTTACAATACCATCATTAAGCGAAACAAGCGTTCCAACAAGCTGCTTCTTCTTATCAATAGCCTTGTAAAGCTTGATTTCTATTTCACTGCCAACATATCTGTCAAAATGCTCCTGAGTAATAAGCTCTCTATCCATTCCTGGCGAGCTAACCTCAAGGTAGTATTCCCTTTCTATCAAATCCTGCTCATCGAGCTTATCTGAAAGAAATCTGCTGACCTCTTCGCATTCCTGAGTACCTACATATCCTTCCTCTTTGTCAATGTATACTCTAAGAAAGTAATCAGGTCCTTCTTTAACAAATTCACATGCCCAGAGACTAAGCTTTCTCTCATCAAGGAAATCCCTGATAAGCTCCTCTGTCACTTCTGTAATCTTTTTCTTTGCCATTTTCACCCTATACAAAACTTAAAGAGTGGGAAGGCCCACTCTTTAACAAAAGAATTATCGATTACAATTATAGTACCATAAATTTTATACAATGTCAAATAATCGACACTTTACTCAGATGTCGCTACTACTTATTAAGAGCGTCTCTAATTTCCATAAGAAGCTTAACCTCATCTGATGGCTCAGCTGGTGCAGCAGCTTCCTCTGCATCATCTGCTGCCTTCTTCTTAGCAGCTAGCTTATTTAGTCCCTTCATCATTACGAAGATTACAAGTGCAGTTAGTACGAACATGATTACAGCCTGGATGAAGTTACCAACCATTAGCTGAGCGCTTCCAACTGTGATAGAAATGCCTGAGAAGTTGATTCCTCCTAGAATCATTCCGATTAGCGGTGTGATGATATCTGCTACGAGTGAGTTAACGATAGCAGTAAATGCACCACCGATGATGATACCAATTGCCATGCTCATAACGTTGCCGTTGCTGATAAACTCCTTAAATTCCTTAATAAAGCTCTTCATTAAGCTCTCCTTTCAATTCCCCAAAATTACCTTACAAACTAAAATCATAAAATTAAATTGTCTATATGGGTATACCCTGATTGTGTATATATTACCAAAAATTTTTCGAAATGCAATATTATTTTTAGGATTGTATGCTCCTACGTAGGTAATTGTAGTATTCCCTTTTGGTTCTCAAAAAACTATCTCTTCCTAAAACCAGCGCCTTGCCGCAGCCAAAGTTAACTATTCCGCCTGACATGAGTCTCACTTTCGATAAGTTGATATAGCAATATGACATGGCCCTGCAAAAGCTATCATCAAAACTAGGTGCAATCGCTGAGATTTTCTCATAATACGATAATGTTCCGCATTCTGTCTCAAGTTTAATCTGCCTTCCATCGCTCTCTACATAGAGTATCTCATCAAAGTTAACACGCCTTACAACCTTATTCGTCTTATAAACGATATATCTACCTTCCATAACACTCTCCCCTAATACATAACATCTTTAAATAGATTATATATTGGTTTCGAGTAGAATATATGTATGTTTTTCCGTCATTTTGTCTAAAATTCCGTCATTTTGACGTAAATTTAGACATAATGTATGAAATCCCGTCAATTTGACAGGATTTCATACATTTATACAGTTTTTGTGTCATTTATACATGAAAATTAGACTTTATCCAGCATTAACTCCCTTTATGCGTATATTTAAACAGCCTTAGAAGAAGCTTAGCTGATCTGTCTCTGGAAGACCATCAAAGATTCCGTATGCTCTAAGTGACTCTAGAGCTGTGCGATTTACCTTTGATCTTATCACAGCATCTTCTACCGTATCAAAAGGCTTCTCCTCGTATGCCTCAACAAATGATGTTGCAGCAGAACCTCCCATTCCATCTATGACTACAAATGGAAGCAGAACCTCACCATCCTCGACCCAGAATTTAAGAGCCTTGGAGTGTCCAAGTTTAGGCATGCGGAACTTAAATCCCCTAGCATACATCTCATAGGCAACCTCGTAGACAAGAATTTCTGCCATTTCCTTAGGTGAAGCATTCTTACCCTTGGTTATGGTTTCCTCTATCTTGTTGAGACAAGCTGATGGTCCCTGAAGGATTACTGATGCATTAAAGTCAGCAGCTACTGAAGTAAAGTGCGTTGCATAAAACTCCTGCGGATAATAAACCTTATACCATGCCATTCTAAATGACATCATTGTATAAGCAACAGCGTGGGCTCTAGGGAACATGTACTGAATTTTGATACATGAATCAATATACCAATCAGGTACTCCATGATCCTTCATGATTCCTAGAAGCTCGTCACTGAGCGGCTTATTCTTTCTTACCTTCTCCATGATATCAAAGGATGTCTTGTTTTCGATACCCTTGGAATGAGGTAGTTCATGATGTCATCTCGAGTAGATATTACCTCTCTCATGGTTGCAGTTCCATCTTTGATGTAGTCCTGCGCATTGTTTAGCCAAACATCTGTACCGTGTGAAAACCCTGATATTCTGACTAGGTCAGCGAACTTGTCAGGCTTAGTATCATCGAGCATCTGACGTACAAAAGATGTGCCAAACTCAGGTATCGCATAGCTTCCATGCGTGAACTTATAGTTTTCGTCCTTTATATCTAGCGCTTCTGTGCCGTTGAAAATGCTGAGCACTTTTCTATCTGTCAGGTCTATTTGTAGCGGGTCAACTCCTGTCATATCCTGAAGTTGCCTTATCATCGAAGGTACGTTGTGTCCTAGGATGTCAAGTTTTAGTAGGTTTTGATCTATCTTGTGATAATCAAAGTGCGTTGTTACAACATCTGACTTAGCATCATTTGCGGGTCTTTGAACCGGACAGAACTCATAGATTTCGTGATCTTCTGGAACTATTACAATTCCGCCTGGATGCTGTCCCGTCGTCTTCTTAACCCCTGTACATCCCTTCGCAAGCCTTAATGTATCAAATTTGTTTATCGGAAAGTTCTTTTCCTCTGCAAACTTAAGTACATATCCATAAGCAGTCTTGTCAGCCACAGTACTTACAGTACCAGCCTTGTATACGTTTTTTTCACCGAAGATTTCTCCGACATAGCTGTGTGCTCTCGCCTGGTATTCTCCAGCGAAGTTAAGGTCTATATCAGGCTCCTTATCTCCGTTAAATCCGAGGAAGGTTGCAAACGGAATAGTAAAGCCATCCCTCTTCATCTCAGTACCGCACTTTGGGCATGCCTTTACAGGCATATCTATTCCACAGTCGTAGAGATTCATATCTCCCCACTCTAGGTGCTTGCAATTAGGGCATACATAATGTGGCTCAAGTGGATTAACCTCTGTGATTCCAGCCATTGTCGCAGCAAGTGAAGACCCTACCGAACCTCGCGATCCTACAAGGTAACCATCCTCCAGTGACTTGTTAACTAGCATCTGTGCAGAAACATACATGACCGCATAGCCATTTCCTATGATGGAATCAAGTTCCTTATTGAGTCTTTCTTCTATTTCTGACGGAACATTCTCTCCGTACATCTCATGGACCTTATCCATGCAGGTCTTACGAAGAGTCTCTTCAGCCCCCTCAATCTTAGGAGGATACTTGCCCTTAGGAACTGGCAGAATTTCTGGAGAAATCATATCAGCAATCTTATTAGGGTTTTCAACAACTATTTCGTAAGCTGTATCATCACCAAGATACGAAAACTCTTCGAGCATCTCCTCGGTTGTTCTCATATATAGACCCTGACCATTTTCGGCATCCTTATATCCCATGCCTGCCATGATTATATTTCTAAAAATAGCTGACTCTGGCTCATCATAGTGCGCGTCGGTTGTTGCAACTACCATCTTGCCTAGCCTTCTTCCGCATTCCAAAACTCTGCGGTTAAAGTTTCTAAGATCTTCCCTTGACTCGACCATGCGCTTTTCTATCATGAACTGATTGTTAATCAAAGGTTGAATCTCTAGATAGTCATAGAAGCTTGCAATTTCATCAAGCTCCGCATCGCTTAAATTATTTGAGACCGCTCTATATACCTCACCTGCCTCGCAGGCTGAGCCAATAATTACACCATCCCTATACTTACTGATTACAGATTTAGGAAGTCTAGGCTTTCTGTAGAAATACTCTATATGAGACATAGAAACCATCTTATATATGTTTTTAAGTCCCTCCTGAGTTGCTGCAAGAAGAATTATGTGGTTAGTTCCCTTCTTCTTGTAGTCTATGCTTCCGTCCTCATTTACGCAGTCGCTATCATCAAAGACATAGCCCTCCATACCGTAAATGATTTTGATATTTATATCGTCCTTAGCAAGCTTTGCAGCAGCACTCGCTGCATCTGGAAAACTCTGTACTACGCCGTGGTCTGTAATTGCAACGGCTGGATGTCCCCATCTTGCTGCAGTCTTAACTATGGTTTCGACATCGTTTAGTCCGTCCATAGCACTCATCTTTGTGTGACAATGAAGCTCGACTCTCTTTTGTCCGTCGTAGTTATCCTCACGAAGCTTGATACTACTCTTCTCTATGCCGTCAATTCTCACAGTTATGGCATTTTCATAGGTATCCCATTCAGGTGCACCTATTGCTTTGATATATGTTCCTTCTTTCAGAAGGCTATTGATTTCATCCCACTTCTGCTTGCTAACAAAGGTCTTTAGACATGTGCTAGTTTTTCTGTCTGTAATTGAAAGAGACATCAAAACATTCTCGTGTCTTACAGTTCTCGCATTCTTATCAAAGAGTATTCCCGCAACCGCAACCTGCTTCTGCTCCGGTGAAAGTTCTGCCAGAGGAGTAATCTCAAGCGTGATAGCTTTTTCACCCATTATGATATTTCCCTTTGCCGGAAGATCCTTGGTATTTTTCTTACGTCTAAATCCGCTGTTTCCGCCGCCTTGGAACTTCTGTTCCTCAGCCTTAGGTTTTGATGCTGCCGCCTTTGCAGCTTCCTTTGTCTTCTCATTTAGCTCTTTTATTTCGTCGTCGCTTCTCTTCTGCAAGGACTCATGGGCCTCTGCGTAAAGCTTATCGTCGTTTTCGAAGACGATTTCATATTCAAGACCTATTTCATTTTTTATCATCAAAGCAATCTGGCTTGATGCCTTACCGTTTAGATTCTTACAAGCTAGCTCACCAACTGTGCTTATTATTACTCTTTTTCCCTCTATCTTTAGCGAAGAAATGTCTATGCTTCCTGCCACATAGTGGTTTTTCTCGTTAAGCTTTCGCAAAACCTTAGGAAGTATTATTCTAAGAGCATCAGCATCTGAAAGAATAAGATTTACATATGTGTATTCAAATTCGACATCCTTAAGGTCACCTACCGAGTTAAGGATGATACCTTTTATCTTATCCTCATCTTTTGCTGGAACAACATAGTTTAGCCTTACAGAGAGCTTTAGTATATTTTTCTCACTCAAAATAACAGCGTCGTCAACCTTTGCAACGGCTCTGTCCCTATATTCTTCGCCAACATTATCCCAATCTATATAGTTGTAAAACAACTCCTTCATCGAATAGTTTTCCCCTCGCGCTCATAAATTAGATTGAAGAGCTCATCTATGATGTCCTCTTCCTTTACTGTCTTTACGACCTCTCCTTTTTCGAATATAACGCCCTTATGCATTCCGCCAGCAACGCCATAATCAGCGCCCTTAGCTTCTCCTGGTCCGTTTACGACACAGCCCATGACCGCTACCTTTATTCCTTCTCTGACATTCTCATCAGCAAGTCTTCTGTCAATTTTTTCGGCAAGTTCCTCGAGATTAACAGATGTTCGTCCACATGTAGGACATGATACTAAATCATAGTTAGCTTCTCTAAGTCCAATGGTCTCTAAAATTTCTCTAGCAAACAGAACCTCTTCTACCGGATTTGCTGTCAATGATACTCTCATGGTGTCGCCAACACCGTCAAGAAGCAGGCTTCCAATTCCTATTGCAGACTTAAGCTTTCCTCTTTTGACTGTACCAGCCTCTGTAATTCCAATATGTATAGGGTGATCTGTCTCTTGTGCAATTAGCCTGTGTGCCTCATAGTTCATCCTCACATCAGATGATTTTAGCGACACGACTATATCATCAAAGCCCATGTCCTCTATGATAGCAACATTCCTAAGTGCGCTATCGCAAAGGCCTCTTGCTGTAACTTTGCCGTACTTCTCAAGGATATCCTTTTCTAAAGATCCTGAGTTTACACCTACTCTAATAGGTATATGAGCCATCTTTGCTTCATTAACGACAGCTCTTACTCTCTCTATACTTCCTATATTTCCTGGGTTAATTCTAATCTTATCTGCCCCAGCATCTATCGCTGCAAGAGCGAGCTTATAATCAAAGTGAATATCAGCAACTATAGGCATGTTTGTCTTATTCCTAAGCTTCTTTAACGTATTTGCAGCCTCAATATCCGGAATAGCAAGCCTTACAATCTCGCAGCCAGCATTTTCTAACTCTGAGATTTGACTTAGCAAAAGTCCCTCGTCATGTGCATCTACATTAGTCATAGACTGAATGCTTACTGGCGCACCGCCTCCTACTTTGATATTTCTTATCATTACTGATTTTAAACTCATCGTCTTATCAACCTCATAATGTCATTCCAGGTCACAAATACCGTAAGCGTCAGCAAAAGAGCCATGCCTATCATGTGAACTCTTGCTTCGACCTTATCGCTTATCGCCTTGCCCGTAAACATCCTTATTATTACAAAGATTATTCTTCCTCCATCTAGCGCCGGAAGCGGCAGAAGATTAAAAATCGCAAGGTTAAGGCTTATCAGTGCTACAAGATATAAGTAGTAGAATATGCCAAGTCCAGCAGCATCGCTAACTATCTTCACCATTCCAACTGGACCGGAAACCTGATTTATTGCTCCCTTTGATGTAAATAGCATTTTAAAGGATTCAAACAGAGCTTTGGTCATCTTGACAGTTGATATGCTTCCATTCTTGATTCCCGTAAATACATTATGGCTTTTCTTTGATACTACACCTATTGCATACCTTCCATCCTTTTGCTTTTGCGGACTAAGGGTAAAAGTCTTCTCCTTGCCGTTTCTTTCGATGGTTATGGATATAGGCCTATCAGCTTTGATTTCTTTCTGCAAACTGCTAGCAAACTCTTCCCAGCTATCTACCCTGCTGTCAGAAACCCTAACGATCTTATCGTCTGCTTGGATTCCAGATAAGGATGCTGCGCCACCATCTGTGACATTATTTATCGTCGTAGTAGGTGTTCCAGCATAAATTGCTGCAAATATCATCACGAGAAACGCGATTAATATATTCATAGCAGCCCCTGCAACTAGAATTATGATTTTCTTCCACCAGCTCTTGTTATTAAAAGCTCTAGGATTTTCCGTTGCCTCCTCGGTATCTTCTCCTTCCATAGCGCAAAATCCACCAATAGGAAACGCTCTTACAGAATACAAGGTTTCCTTGCCCTGCTTCTTTAGGATAACTGGACCCATACCAAAAGCGAACTCATTAACCTGTACGCCACATAGCTTTGCTGCAACAAAATGTCCAAGTTCGTGTGGAAAAATAAGTATTACAAAAAGTAGTATTACTAGAAAAATCGTCATCTATTTATTTCCTTTTATTAAATCGTATGCCATGCTTCTGGCAATTTTATCAGTTTCTAAAATTGAATCAAGCTCAGGTTTCTTAGAAAAATCTCCTTCGTTTAGAATTTCCTCTATGAAGTCACCTATCTGATTAAATCCAATTTCACCATTTAGGAAGCTCTCCACAAGAACCTCATTTGCACCGTTCATGGCAGCAGGGTAAAGCTTGCCAAGTTTTGCTGCCTCTATCGCAAGCTTTAGGCATTTGAAGCTTTCTAAATCAGGTTTTTCAAATGTCAGCTTTGCACCTTCATCAAAGAAGTTAAGCGATGGAACATCCATCTTTAGTCTATCTGGATATGAGAAGGCAACTGCAATAGGTATCCTCATATCTGGGATTCCTAGTTGTGCAATCACCGCAGTATCCTTAAATTCAACTCCTGAATGCACTATGCTCTGTGGGTGGACGAGAATTTCTATATCGTCAACATTTATATTGAAAAGCCACTTTGCTTCTATCAGCTCTAGGCCTTTATTCATCAATGTTGCAGAATCTATAGTTATCTTTTTCCCCATGCTCCACTTAGGATGATTGAGGGCCTGCTCTACACTAACACCTGCAAGTTCATCCCTGCTATATCCCCTAAAAGGACCGCCCGAAGCAGTAAGATAAATCTTCTTAATCTCACGGTTTAGGTTCCCTTGCATACACTGAAATATTGCACTGTGCTCGCTGTCTACAGGAAGAATTTTTACTCCCATTTCGGCAGCCGAACTCATAATCACCCCACCGCCTGCAACAAGACTTTCCTTGTTTGCAAGGGCAATATTTCTTCCTGCTTTGATTGCCTCATATGTTGGAAGCATTCCCCTCATTCCACTAAGTGAATTCAGGAGCAAATCCGCATCGTATCTAGCTAGCTCAAGAAGCCCTTCTTCTCCGTATGCAAATTCTATATTCCTAGTCTTGTCCTTAAAGTACGCTCTAAGAAGCTTTGCATCATCAGCTGTTTCAGTCACAACAAGCTCTGGCTCAAACTCTGAGATTTGCGCCTTCATAAGCTCTATGTTTCTTCCGCAGCTTAGCGCCTTAACTGCAAATTTATCACGATTTTCCCTTATGACATCAAGTGCCTGAGTTCCTATAGACCCTGTACTTCCTAAGATGCTGATTCCCTTCATCTCAAAGTCTCCAAATCAAAGTAAATTACATTAGAACAAGTGTTATATAGTGGTATACAACAGGTGCTGTAAACAAAATGCTATCGAATCTATCCATGATTCCGCCATGTCCTGGGATTAGATTTCCATAGTCCTTTATACCCATCTTTCTCTTAAATGCTGACGCAGTTAGGTCGCCACACTGAGAAAGAATTGCTCCTATCACGCCTATTATAAAGCTATGAAGCATATACTGTGGTGCAAAAATTACTGAGAATAGAAGGCAAAGAAGCGCTGCTCCAACAACTCCTCCTACCGCTCCCTCTATAGTCTTCTTTGGACTTAGATGAGGACATAGCTTGTGCTTTCCAATTGCAAATCCCGTAAAATACGCGCATATATCGCTTCCAAAAGCAGATATAAAAATCAAGTAAATAAGTATTCTATGATGAGCCATTCCATCAACCATAGCTACATGGAAGGAAAAGAACTCTACATAAACAATTCCAAGTATTGTTGCAAGAGCATCCTCTACCTTATGCTTATCTATTCTAAATATCGATATACAAGAAGCCATAACAGATGCAACAAGCCATGCTAAAAGATATTCATCCTTTGATGGAAATACTAAGTGAAGTGTGTACAAAGCCACTAGTGAAGCAACTGCAACGCCGTAGTTAGGATTTATGTCCATAGCCTTAAATCCGTTAAACAGCTCTTTTACGCCCACTAGACCTATCAAAAAGCATGCTGCAAGAAGAGGATATCCTCCGATGACTATTAATGCTACTAGAGGTAGCATTGCTATTCCTGAAATTATTCTTACCTTCATTTACCGTTCCTCCTCTTACTTCAGTCTTCCGCCAAATCTTCTCTCACGAGTACCAAAGGATTCCACTATCTGCTGAAACTCTTCCGGTGAAAAATCTGGCCAAAGCGTATCAGTAAATGCGAATTCACTATAAGCACATTGCCATAGCAAGAAGTTAGAAAGACGTTCCTCTCCACTAGTTCTGATAATCAAATCAGGATCTGGAATATTTCCGTTCTCATCGCCTGTATATAGATACCTTGAAAGCAGCTCCTCAGTAAATTCTACTGTAGCTCCATGCTCAGCCACAATTCTATTTGCCGCTCTTAAAATCTCAGCTCTACTGCCGTAGTTTAGGGCTATGTTAAACTGCATGCCCGTATTGTCTTTGGTATCATCTAGTGCCTTTTGCATACTGTTTCTTGCTGCCTCAGGTAGAGCCTCATAGTCTCCTAAGACACATATCTTTACGTTCTTTTCGCAGATTTCAGCAAGCTCAGAAGCAACGTACTTAACCAAAAGGCCAAAGATACCGCTTACTTCTTCACTAGTTCTCTTCCAATTCTCTGTCGAAAAAGCGTATACAGTTAAATGCTCTATTCCTAAATCAGAAGCTCGTCTTACTATCTCCTGCATGCTTTTCATTCCGGCATTGTGTCCTGCAACTCTTGGAAGAAGCCTCTTTTTCGCCCATCTTCCGTTTCCGTCCATTATAATGGCAACATGCCTTGGCAGTTTATTTTCTCCCATATTTTCCTCATAACATAGGGCTATCCCGCAAAGCGAAACAGCCCGTAATAAATTTCTATAGTTTGCAATCTATGAAAGCCTTAAACTTCCATAAGTTCCTTGTCTTTTTCCGCTATAATCTGGTCAATTTCCTTAATTGCAGCTTCGATAGTCTTCTGTACGTTATCGAGTTCCTTTGCTAGCTCATCCTCAGATAGCTCTCCGCCCTTCTGCTGCTTCTTTAAGTGATCGTTCTCGTCACGTCTCATGTTTCTTACTGCAATCTTGCAATCCTCACCCATCTTCTTGATGATCTTGGCGAGCTCTTTTCTGCGCTCCTCTGTTAGCTGAGGAACTACCAGTCTGATGCACTTACCATCGTTTGACGGTGTGATGCCTAGCTCTGACTTATTGATTGCCTTCTCTATCTCAGGAAGTGAAGAAGGGTCAAATGGTGCAATCAAAAGAGTTCTAGGATCAGGTGTTGATATGTTTGAAAGGTTCTTTAGTGGTGATGGTGTTCCATAATAATCAACCAAAACCTTATCGAGTAGTGAAGCGTTAGCTCTTCCTGCTCTTACTGTATTCAAATCTGACTTCAAAACCTGCTTACTCTTCTCAATTCTTTCTTGTAAACTTAGATGGCTCATCTCTTCCTCCTAAAATGACTATTTAATTATAGTTCCAATTTTTTCGCCACATACTGCCTTCATGATATTGCCTTCTCCAGCAACACCAAATACATGAATAGCTATACCGTTATCTCTACAAAGAGTTGCTGCTGTAAGGTCCATAACCTTAAGGTCCTGATCAACGACTTCCTTGAATGTGAGTGAATCATATCTCTCAGCATTTGGGTTTGTCTCTGGATCATCAGAGTAAACTGCGTCAACATTCTTTGCTAGAAGAATTACCTCTGCATCCATCTCAGCTGCTCTGAGTGCTGCAGTAGTATCAGTTGAGAAGAAAGGATTACCCGTTCCTGCTCCGAAGATTACTACCTCCTTGCGTTCGAGCCTGCTGATAGCCTTCATTCTTGCATAAGGCTCAGCTATTTCTCTCATCTCTATGGCAGTCTGTACTCTCGCCTTTACCCCATGTATGTTAAGTGCGGATTCCAAAGCTAAAGCATTCATTACCGTTGCAAGCATTCCCATATAGTCTGCTGTCGCACGGTCCATATTCTCACTGCTACGGCCTCTCCAGAAGTTTCCACCGCCAACTACAATTGCAGTCTCTACACCTAGGTCACAAAGTTCTTTAATTTGTTTTGCAACAGTATTAGTAGTCTCGTCAGATATTCCAAACTTTTGGTCACCGGCAAGTGCTTCTCCGCTAATCTTTAGAAGTACGCGCTTATAAATTGGTTCCATATATAGCTCCTTATTAAATTTTATTACAACTATTATAACATATCACGCGGTCTATTGGAATTGATTTTTACTCTGAAAAACTATTCCTGAGCGTTTAAATAGTCTATTGCATTCATGGCAGCTGTTGCACCATCAGATGTAGCTGTAACAAGCTGTCTGCGTGCCTTTGATCTGCAGTCGCCAGCAACAAAAATTCCCTCTGTCTTTGTCATGCAGTCCTCAGCTGATGCGAAGAATCCAGCCTTATCTAGCTCTGTTAGCTTATCAAAAGCAGCATTCTGAGCTATGTGTCCATAAGCAACGAATACTCCCTGAACTTCAAGCTCTCTTAGCTCTCCATTTTCTGTGTTTTCGATTACTAGAGTCTCTAGCTTAGGGCTACCCTTAAGTTCCTTAGGTACACTGTTTAGAATGAACTCAACATTCTCCTTCTTGCTTAGTCTATCAACAGTAACTTGGTCACCTCTGAATTTATCTCTTCTGTGAACAAGGTAAACCTTATTGGCAATAGTTGACATATATTCAGCATCCTCAAGTGCAGTGTTTCCACCGCCCATTATTGCAACATCTTTTCCTCTAAAGAAAGCTCCGTCGCAGGTTGCACAGTATGAAACGCCCATGCCTGTGAGCTCTTCCTCTCTATCTATTCCAAGAGGTCTGCTCTTAACACCAGTCGCAAGTATAACGCTCTTAGCCTCAAATTCCTCGCCACCATCTGTAGCAATCTTGAAGATTCCATCTGCATTCTTTTCGAGAGAAACAACCTCACCAAATGCCATCTCCGCACCTAGCTTTGTTGCCTGCTCATACATATCGCTCGCAAGTTGAAAACCTGAAACGATTCCTGTTCCAGGATAGTTTTCAACCTCTGGTGTATTTATAATCTGTCCGCCATAGCTTAGTTTTTCTATCATCAAAACGCTTCTTCCACCGCGCACTCCGTAAATTGCTGAAGTCAATCCCGCAGGGCCTGCTCCTACTATGATAATGTCGTACATAATATCCTCCTTACCACTTATCTTCTAATTTGTTAGTTTTATATATACCCTGTTAGATTTTGTTAAATCTAAATTAAACTCTCATTAATTATCCATCAAAACAAGATTAGCAAGTTCCTTCGTCACGCCCTCAGTCTTCTCGACATAGTTATGTGCAAAATTTCTTACTGCCTCAAGGTCAAAGCGAAAATCTTTTAGCACCGTCTCAACTTCATCGACATCCTTGCAAATAGCTCCAGGCATATCTTTCTCATAATCAAGATAAAAACTCCTACTCGCCATATACTCATCAAGGTCAAATGCATAAAAGCACATAGGCTTGTTGAGAAGTGCTGCCTCAAACACTATGGCTGAGTAGTCAGCTATAACGCAGTCTGCAATATAGAGCATCTCTTCAGTAGAGAAGGTATCGTCTAAAATTACACCCGGTCTATCTTCAATACAAAGCTTCATCAGCGGATGTTTTTTGATTACTATTATACGGTCCTCTGAACTTATTTTATTTATTAAATCTTCAATTTCAACAGAAATATCCTTATGTTTTCTAAATGTCGGTGCATAAACGATAATCTTTTTATCGCAATCTTTAGCTTGCTTAAGCTCTTGATATTTGCCAAAGATTTTATCTATTGTATGCTGCTTAATATCCTCAGACATAAGTCTATCAACCCTTGGAAGTGAGCCAATTACAATCCTTTTCTCTATGCATCCAAAAGCCTCTGCAAAAGGTTTAACGCACGCCTTTCCACTCGCTAAGACATGGGTATAGTTTCTGTGCATTCTCATCGCCTTCGCTAGTTTAGGGCTGCTACCCTCTTCTTCGCCACATATGCTTAGACCAAATCTTTTGAGTGCTCCCATGGCATGCCATATCTGAACTACTCTAAGACTTCTTCTCTGTTTTAGCACGCTCACTGCAATGCAGTATGAATCGATTACAACAGTTTTGCTTGTTGCGATATGATACATCTGTACAAAGATATGTCCTATGTACGAAATCAATGCACCAGGGCTTTTTCTAAGCTTCTTTGATAAGATCTTGACCTCTGTTTTAGGGCTTTGCTTTTCTATCTCTGATTTGAGCATCAAAAAATCCTCGCTTGCTGAGTCGGACTGCCTGCTTATCAAAGTGACCTTATCTCTAACTGGTAAAAGCTTAAATAATGCATATATTAAGTTTAAAAATCCACGAAATATCGCAATAGCAAAAGTCATACTATTTCTTAAACCTTTTTCTTATCTTATTAACATCGTCTTTAGTTAAATACTTCTTTAGATGATTCATAAATCTATCTAGCATAGCGTTCACGCGCGCTCTAAAGAGGTCAAATGCACTTGCTGGATTTTCATCTATAAGTCTCTTTATATGAGCCTCATCTAGCGGCGCAATCATTGTAGATTTACGTGTTCCTGAGCATGAAATGCTTCTCTCAAACAGCTTAACTGCCCCACTCTTCTCATCGCATACGATTGGAAACTTAGGTTCAGCCATCAAAACAGACTTTCTTATCATCTTGTTTGATACAAAGTAGTCTCTAGAAATAAACATATTTCTAAAAGTCCCGTAACCGTAAGCAGAGTTAATTCTATCTATGTAAGAATAGCTTTCTCCATCAAAGCTCTTCACCATCACCGATGCACATCCTGTCTTCTTAGTCTCTAGCATACTCCACATATTTCTAATGGTGTTCTTGGTGAAGAGAAGCCTCTCATCTGCAAATATTACATATTCGCCTAGTGACATATCAAAGGCCTTCTTTATAAACTCATCCTTACCAAGTCCTTCATCGTCGCATATTTTGATATTAGCTTTGCTTGCATAATTATCTGAGATATCATCCTTGATTCGTTTTGATAGAATTATTTCAAAGCGTGGAAACAGCTGATTGTAAAGGCTTGCCACCTGTAAATTCAGGTACTTTGGAGATGACTCCGATGTCAAAATAATAGACACCAAAGGCCTACCAGCAAGTTCATCTAGCGGAATTAGGCCCTCCTCTAAATTTAGGTCTCTATGTCTCTTGCATAGAGCCTTCCAGTCAGAAACCTGTATATGCTTTTTGTATTCTGCAAGCTTTTCGTTGATTCTCTCAGTCAAATCCTCATCAGCGCGCCAAATACCTCTATAGTATCCATTTAGCAGTTCACCTTCTATAAATCTGATATATAGAGGTCTAAGATATATGTTTATCTTTGATCTATTGCTCTTAATGTTACTTTCAGCAAGCTTGTTCGCCTCTGCAAGAATCCTCTCATGCGACTTTAGGAGGCTTTCCATATAGCTCCTACTTATGGTCTGTGTTGCAGATGCGCTCTCCCAGAAAGGTCTTTTTATGTAGTTATAGGCTACGACCCTGCATCCACAGATTCTCTTTGCCTTCTGCAAAGCACAAAAAGTGAAGACACCGTCCTCTGCGTTTTTGAGTGGTTCTAGTCTTAAATTATTCTTTATTATGAATTCACGCCTAAACAGCTTATTGCAAATCGACCAAGCTCCGAATAGATTCTTATCTAGCGGACTGATATTTCTTTGAGAAGAAAGCTTTACAGAATGCATATAAAGCAGTGATTCTCCAAGGCTCTTCTCTTCCATAATGCCTATTACAATATCTGCCTTGCGAGTTTCTCCCACCTTGTACATGGAGATAAGCGCTTTTTCTGGAACTATATCATCTGCATCATAAAAGGCCAGGTAATCTCCTTTTGCCTCTTCAATTCCGCGATTTCTTGCCGCCGAAACACCTGCATTTTCCTGTCTTATATATCTATATCTTCTATCCTTTGCAGCATAAGCCTTTGCTATTTCAGCTGATCCGTCGCTGCTGCCATCATCTATAAGAAGTACCTCAAGCTCATCAAACTTCTGCCCTGCAATAGAGTCAAGCGAGTTTGCAAGATACTGTTTTACATTATAAATTGGCACAATTACCGAAACCTTAGGTGCCATATATAACTCCTATCAAAATTAAATGTTCCAATGCATTATAGTCTTTCCACATCTACTCTTTGCATCTACATCAAAGGCCTCTGCCATGTCATCAAGGCTCGAAATCTCGACTACATTTCCTATGAGTGTATCAAGGTAGCGTGGAATCTCAGGGTGCTTTGCGTACATCTTAAGAACACCTAGGAAGTCCGCTCTTCCACTTCTGCTGTTACCAAATATTCTAAGTCCTTTCTCAAGCACCATTCTGGTGTTTATAGGGACATTTCTTTCACTTACACCCATCAAAGCAATTGCACCTTCAGGGTTTATGTAATCGATGATTTGATTTATAGCATCTCCAGAGTTTTCTCCACCGACGCACTCAAAGGCGTGGTCAAGCTTAAGTGTTTCTGGAATGTGACGGATTTTGTAAGTCTCATCCACAAAACTAAACCTCGAAAGCTTGCCTTCATGAGTTCCAAACACATATATCTTTGAATCTGGATACACGTATCTAAGTAGTAGTGCCGTGCAGTATGCTAGATTTCCGTCTCCCCATATGCCTAGCGCATTTCTTCTTCCGTGACTGAACCTCTCGAATCTTTGAATCGTATGGTATGATATGCTCACAAATTCTGTAAATGCAAGCACGTCAAGATCGATATCCTCTGGTGCAACTACAACCCTATCCTCATCAAGAGCAATAAGGTCCTGCATGAAGCCATCGCTTCCGCTTGCTCTGAACATACTGCTTCCGAGATAGTTTTCCTCTATGAACTCATCCTTTTCAACAGGCGTGTTAGGAATCATAACTACCCTGCTTCCCTTTGGGATATTCTTTGAATTTGAGAATACAACTCGTCCGCAAGACTCGTGTACAAGAGCCATAGGAAGTTTCTTTTCCATTATCTCAGAAGGTCTAAGTCCCTGATAATACCTTTGATCTGCATGGCAGATACTGAGAGCCTCAGGTCTTACAATTATTTTATTATCCGCAAGATTTATATCGCTGAACTGAACCTCGATTTTGCGCGGCCCTGTCAATCGATAAACCGTATTTAGCATTCTACTTCTCCCTTTAATAGAGCTTCTGCAACTGCAATATCGTATGGATAGGTTATCTTGATGTTGTAGTTCTCACCCTTTACTAGGTGAACCTCTTCACCATTTATCAAGAATACCTTGGCAGCATCTGTAAGTATTTTCTTTGTGTCCTCGTCAAGTCCCTCATATAGCTCCATGAAGCTTTTAGCTTTAAAGCTCTGTGGTGTTTGACCCTGATATACCTTTGTTCTATCAGGAATAGCGCTGATTATCTCACCATCCTCGCTTACGACTATGGTGTCTGTAGCAGGAATCACTGTATCGCATGCACCAAAGCGTTTTGCCATCTCGATATTATCCCTTATCATCCTATATGTTACGAAAGGTCTAACTGCATCATGAGTTACCACAATAGTGTTTTCATCTATTCCATATTTTTTGTCTATAAAGTCAATTGAGTTTACAATGGTTTCATTTCTGACCTTGCCACCCTCAATAACCGTAATCTTTTCATTATCATCTATGTATTTAGCGATAAGGTCTTTAGTATGCTGTAGCCACTGTTTAGGGCAGGCTATTACAATTTCCTCAAAGCTATCATATAGGCAAAACTTTTCTATTGTGTGAATAATAATCGGCTTTCCACCTATGTTCATATACTGCTTAGGTAGCTTGGCATCACCCATGCGACTTCCTACGCCACCAGCTAAAATTACTCCATAAACATTCATAGATTCCATTTCACTCCTGTATGACAATTAGCAAGCTAATTATCAATTATTCCTTTCTTTATAATTTTGGTTATAATTATTCAGATGCTGCGTATCCTGAATTTTTATCAGCTAAATTCTGATACCAACACTTTCCAAAACTCAAGGCTTCTACCAGTGAGCTCCTTACTCATCAATTCCACGAATTCTTTTTCTGCATTTTTCCATACAGCATATTGAGCTGTGCCCATCGCTCTTACAAATTTTCTAAAATCCGATGCAATAGGTATTATGTCATCGTAGCTCATATCACTTGTAAATGCGTATATTTTTCCGGACCTGCATTCTAATAAAATTGTATATGGATCTCCATTTGCAATTATAATTAAATCTCTTTTGTGTAGTACCGGATAATCCTCGTATTCTAGATTACGATTTATTAGCCAGCTAAGGCTAGTTTCATCTCCATATCCAAACTGATAGCTGAGAAAACCCAAATTACCCCAGTTATAGCTTAGAATATCCTCTGTAAATACAGAGTCCAAATACTCTATTTCAAGTTTAGACTTTAGCTTTTCAATTTCTATCGCAGAAATTTCTTTTTTTCTAAGTATAATTCCTTCAGTTATTTCCTCATCAAGACCCTCTGTTTCTTCGAGAATCGAGGATATAGTCTCATCTATCGTGAATAATTTCATATATTGATTCCCTCTTCATTAGCCTCATCGTCATAAGCTGACAAAACCATCATCATCACAAGACATAGGAAAAATCTGCTGACTATGAATACGCTTTCTAAATGACTGACAACTAATGTAAAAATTATCGCTAGGTACCAGTTTCCCCTTTGCATTAGGTCTGCTCTTCTTATCATATAAAACAAAAGTGATATATATATGAAGAATCCTGTAAATCCAGTCGTGTATATCATAGCAAAGTAGCCACTATGAGGTCCTAATATAGTCGGTCTAAAATGATAGCTTCCATGATATCGCTGCTCCCAGAAACCTTTTATATACTCATTTCTAGAAGCCATCTCATTCTTTAAACTTCCCGTGCCAAATGCTTTCTTATCCATATGTGCAAGCATTGCAGTCTTCCAGATATTATATCTTGCACTACTAGCTCTGTTTAACTTGTATTCTATATTTCCGTAGCTGTTTTCCCACTCAAAGGCAACGCCTGTATCTTGATGAGAATACATAAGGCCATATACCGCACATGTTGCAAACAGCGATGCTAAAAGGGCAAGCAGAGTCAATCTTTTACCTGTTATAGGCTTTATTAGTCTTACAATGCTGTACGAAATTAATATTACAATCAAAGCAAGCTGAGCGCTTCTGCATTCGGACTTAAATACAACAACAAGGGAAAAGATACTGTAAAGGCTTAGCATAGTAAGCTTAGCCTTAGACAAAGGCTTAGGCATAATTATAAAAAGTAAAACCAATGAAAGTGCCGTCATAATTCCCATGGTATTTGGATTTGTATATAGATATGTAAAGTTCATCTTGCCGTCATTGTAGCTATGTCTTATCAGAAAATCAGCAATTCCGCTTTCTGGCGAGAGCTTATAAACAATATGGCAAAATGCTTCTAGCAGGTTGAGCGCTAGGTTTATCAAAATAATCATAGGAGCTAGAAATCGTCTTAAATAGCTCTTTGATATAATCATCTCATTAATTGCAATTAGATAGACTACTTCAAAGAAAACAGTTCTTATTGTGCTGTAATCAAAGCCAACGCTCCACCAGCCTATAAGCCTTGAAGCAAGATATATCCCAATAATAATAAATGGTCTTGGCTTAAGGTATGCTCTCTCAGCCTTGCAGGCAAAGAACTTATACAATGCTGCAATTAGAAGAAGACCTCCTACTACAACCTCAAGTCGTTCAAACCAGTTGATAAAAGGCTTTGCTGCAAGTGTGTTAAACAGAATAAAAAGCAGGGAGTATATAGTAACAAGAGCACTAATTACAATGCTCGAAAATCTCTTATCTTTACAGGGTGATGTAAGCTTTAAATTTTCCATCTTATTTCCTCTCATCATCTTCGTCAAAGATCCACTTGCTTACCTTTTCTCTCGAGTGACCATCGCAAGCCGACATAAACTTCTCTCCAAAAGCAGCTCGCTTCTCTGCGCAAAGGTCTTCTTCACGCACTGCAGTTACAAGCTCGTCCTTGTTCCTTGCAAGTCTTCCGTAGAGATATTCATCTAGTTCAAAATAAAGGCCTCTTCCGCCTTTATATTCTTCAAGATCATACATGAAGAAAATCACTGGTCTTCCCGTTATATACCAGTCAAAGATTATCGATGAATAATCTGTTATCAAAATATCAGAAGCTGCAATTAGCTCGTTCACATCTGGGTATTCTGATACGTCAATCATACCTTCAGGAAGATCAAAGTTAAGCCTTCCAGCTTTTACATTCGCAAGCAAAGCAGGATGCCATCTTAGTAGGACTCTGTACTCATCTCCGATTTCACTCATAAATTGCTTAGGCGAAAGCTTATCAAAATCATAATTTGCTGCTTCGATGCGGTCCCCCCTATATGTAGGCGCAAAGAGAATTATCTTCTTCCCTTTTAGCTCAGGAAATGCGCTTATTAGCTTTGATTTTGATTCAGTCTTAAATTCATCATCAAAGAGCATATCGCTTCGCGGACTTCCAAGAGCCTTAACCTTATCTACGGAAATTCCAAATGCCTCAGCAAAACACTTGCGAACTCCCTCAGCACTCACGAGTGCTCCCGTATACTTACGATATCCGCTATGAACTACTCGAGGATTCATATCTGCCTCTAACCTGCTATATCCAAACTTCTTAAAAGCCCCGCTTCCATGCCAAAGCTGAATCAGCTTTTGTCCATCTCTAAGCTTCATCGTGCTTGTAAGTCCATAAAAATCATCTAAAATTATGTACTTGCAACTACTCATAGCCCTGCAGATAGCTTTAAATTCAGAAAAGCTGATTGCTTTTCTCCTATCTCCTCTGCAGAAACTCTGTATTCTAAGGTCAAATTTTTCCGCTTCTATATAGTCTTTAATCGCCTTTAGGTTTCCATCTAGGCTTTCGTGTGCGTCAGTTAGAAACACTACGCCCTTATCGTCTAGCTTTAAAAAAGCAGAAGCTATGCGATTATATATATAAAAATATGTCAGCGCTAAGGCTTTTCTAATCTTTCGCATGCTCATCTATGTAAAAACCTCTCTTTGATTATACTCTTCAGGAAGGCAAACTCGTCACTATCTCTGAAAATGATATATAGCAAGATATTAGGTAGTATCACACTAATAACTAGCTTTATCAAGAATGCAATAAAACTATGCCCTGGCACTAGGCTCACTGCTCCGTAGCAAACACCTAGTATTGCAAAGAAAACCAGGCTGAGCTTTAGGTAGTTTTTGTAATAAGGCATAACACTCTTATGGAATCCGTATTTATAAAGCACATAAGGCTCTATCCAAGCACATGTTGTCACCGTGCTAACTATGGTTCCAAGCAAAACTCCAGATACCCCAAGCGGCTTAACTAGCACAAGCGAAACACCTAGATTTATGAGCGACTCATATATTGGCATATACTTGTTATACCAATATAGGCCCTTTGCGTTTTTGAAGGTTTGAGCACTGCTACGCATCCCAGTAAAATATGTCTTCATAACTATGAGAAGAACTACACCCGTTCCAAATACAGTATCCTTTTTGACCCAGATATCGTTGATAAATGGATTTAGCAGGTTAAACAGGCAGCAGCATGCAAAGCTATATAGCCAGAAGTTTATGAAGAAAACTCTCTTAAGTGCCTTCTCCTGAGTTTCAACATCCTCTAGAGCAGCAAGATTTCCAACGCTTGCAGAAATCGCTGTGAAGAACTTGCTGATAAATACAGTAACCGCGTTAACTATCATCGTGTAGTTAGCGTATATTCCTGATATAACAAGGCCTATGAACTTTGATATAATCAGATAGTCAGTTGCAAATACTATAATGGTTCCAATCTTGTGGAATACCATGGCTAGAGTATTCTTCTTAATCTCAGCAAAGATATCTCTAGGAAGGTCAATTACATCCTTTTCCTTTAGGTAAGGATAGCGCTTATCTGCAATGCGTGTGATTGATATGTTCTGTATCAAAACAAATAATATTCCCACCAGCATAAAGCCTATGTAGTTTCTACTCATCACTAGGATAAGCACCTGCACAATAACCATGAGAATCTCGCAAATTCCGTTATTTAGCGCAACTATATAGTTATTCTGCCTTGCTGAAACATAGGCGGACTTATACGAGAAGAAATATGAAACTGCAGTATTAACAACATATAGAACATATATCAAATGTAGATTTGGAATATCTGGTTTTTCCTTTATAAAAAAATCAATAAAAGGTGTCATCAAAAGGCCAGCGAATAGGACAAATCCCCCTACTCCGATGTAGATCCTCTTGTAGAACCTCATTATTGACTTGATCTTACTTATCTCGTTTTTGGCAATCGGTGAATAAAGGCTAAACACTATAGCTTCACCTATACCTAGTTCAGCTAGTGAAAGAATCATTAACACATTGCTGAAAAGCCCTGAAAGTCCGACGTACTCATTTGATAGTATATAAATAATTGCTGTACGGGAAAAAAACTGGCACAAGATGTGTACCAGTTGTAAAATCCATGCTATCTTGATATTTTTGGTCGACTTTTCTATACGCATGATTTTCCTTTATCACCTTGATTTTGAAAATGTGACTAGATAGTTAAGCCTTCATTTTCGTCTATGTAAGGGTGTTTTCCGAACATCACAAATATCTATTAAATTATATTTCAATTGTACTTTTGCGTCAAATGTGGCAGCCTGTTAAAGCTATTTTACGCATTTAAAGTGCAAGGATTAGCGGAACAAATATCGGTACTAATGCTGAAAGCACAAGGCCTGATATAAACGAGTATACCGCGATGTTTCCACTCGTTGATTTTTCTACGATTGGAAGGCATACATCCATGGCTGCAGCGCCAGGTAGTGCAATAGTCTCAACATATCCAATTTTCTTAGCAACAAGTGGAATAAATATGATTCCTAGTATTTCTCTCATAACATTGTGCATGAAAGCAACTGCACTTGCTTGAGCTAGCCCTGCCTCTAGTATTATTCCTGGAGCCAGTGAATACCAACCAAATCCAGCGCCAACAGCGAGCATTTCTTTAACTGAAAGCGGAAGTATCAGTCCGCATATGAAGGCTCCTGCAAGGCTTCCGATTGCAATTGCAAATGGGAAGATCAAAACGCGAAGTCCTACCTTGCGGAAATTATCTATAACTGTACCATCAAGGCCAAGATCTAGTCCAACTAGTGAAAGCAGTATGCAAAGCCCTATCTGAATAGCGTGTCCTGCCATTGTATTAAAGGTATCATAACTATCAAATACCTTATCTACAAGAGCATATCCACATATTAGACCGAGGATGACAGAAGCTATTATAATAAGAGTCATCTTGTCAATCTTTCCGCCATCAACATTAGAATTTTCCTCCTTATTCACAGCATCCATTGGTTTATCAGCTGAAATAAGAAGACCATGCCTATCTATTCTTAGAACCTTCCTAGCAAGGAATACAGCTATAATTGAAAATACGAGTATGACCACTGTTACTACAAGCGAATACACACCTATACTTCCGAGATTTTCGATAACCTCATCGTTAGCGCCCATTCTTGAGCCCATAGTTAAAACAAGTAGAACTATAGCTACCGTCTGAAACTTGCCCGTCCACGCAAGTTTCTCCTTCTTATGTCTAAGCTTGCTACCGGTAAAATATCCTATGGCTGCAAGAATGACATAGATAATCAAATCACGCATTGAATTCTCCTAAGCTGTTCTTTCTTTTCATTCTTAAATTCATCAAAATAATATCCCATATATTCTACCATTTTTGAAGCTTTTAATAAAGCTAAAAGCAAATTTAAGGAAGGTGCAAATAGGAAATTATCCAATTAAAAACCGGGTTTCCCCGGTTAATAATCACTTGACTACTTCAAGAATATCTCTTATGTCATTTACAAGGTAGTCTGCGCCCTCAAATTCCGCCATTTGTCCGTAGCCATAAAGGCAGGCAGCAAAGCTTCCTCCACATGACTTTGCACACTCAAAATCATGATATCTATCACCGACTACAAGATAAGGTCCTTCAAACTCCTCTGTAATCTGCTTTACTATCTCAGTCTTTGGCTTAAATCCATAAGATTCGCAGTCATAAAAACGGTCAAACCAGCGCTGCATTTCAAACTCTTTCCAATGTGCTTTTCGGTAAGATATCTTGCAATTGCTGAGGATTAAGAGCTTATATCCAGCTTGCTTTAACTTTGTCAGTACATCCCCTGCACCTTCATACCAAAGAGCCTCATGTCTTTCGATTTGCTCAACCATCATGGCTCCAATCATAGCACTCGCCTCATCCTTATAAGTTTGAGCAAGCTCAGGCAAAAACTTATCCCACATCTCCTTGCTATTTAGGCCTAGCCAGCTTGCAATTTCAGATGATTCTATGATTCTCTCTTCTGCAAGATTTTGATCTACAAGCCACTTATATGCCTTGCGAAATGCCGGTTCATATATTCTCAGCGTGTTGTGTATGGTACCATCATAATCAAATATGATTGTCTTTATCATCATATTACCTTTTAATCTATCAAAACATGCATTATAGCTGCTTTAGAAGGTTTACCATCTCAATTGCTGACAGTGCGCAGTCATAGCCCTTGTTTCCTGCCTTGCTTCCGGCTCTCGTGATAGCCTGCTCAATGTTTTCCGTTGTAATGATTCCAAATAGTACTGGGATTCCTGTAGCTAGCTCAACCTGTGCAATTCCCTTTGCGGACTCGTTGCAAACTAGGTCGTAGTGAGAAGTATCTCCGCGTATAACGGCGCCAACACAGATTACTGCATCATAGTTTCCTGACTTAGCCATCTTCTGAGCTGTAAGCGGAATTTCAAATGCTCCAGGCACCCAAACAACTGTGATATTATCCTCTTCTACACCATGTCTAACTAGACCATCGATTGCTCCACCAGATAACTTATTTACAATAATCTCATTGAATCTTGCAGCAACTATGCCCACTCTCATTCCCTCAGGTGCTATAACTTTTCCTTCTACCAAATTGATCTGCTTCATTTTCATCCTCCTATTTTGATTATGTTCTTTTATAAATTAATTTCCTTAAAAATATGTCCCATCTTATCTTGCTTTGTCTTCATATATAGAAAATCGTATTTCTGCGGCTGAATTTCTAGCGGAACTCTTTCTTTGATCTTCAGTCCAAAACCGCCTAGTCCATAAACCTTCTCAGGGTTATTTGTAAGAAGTCTAAGTGACTTTACACCTAGGTCAGATAATATCTGTGCTCCTACCCAGTACTCTCTAAGGTCTGGCGCAAATCCAAGCCTTACATTGGCTTCTACTGTGTCATAGCCCTGCTGCTGAAGCGCATAAGCTTTGATTTTGTTAATTAACCCTATTCCTCTTCCTTCTTGTCTCATATATAGGATTATTCCTCTACCCTCTTCCTCAACTTGGCGCATTGCTGTCTGAAGCTGAAGACCGCAGTCACATCTTAGCGAGCCAAATGCATCACCTGTGAGGCATTCTGAGTGAACTCTGCAAAGCACATTCTCTCCATCTCCGATATCCCCTTTAACTAAAGCCACGTGGTGCTCTCCTGTAATATCGTTGATATATCCATGTACCTTGAAATCGCCATACTGTGTTGGAAGGTCTGCAACTGCTTCCTCTCTCACATGTCTTTCGTGAATTCTCACATAGTCCTGTAAGTCGCTTATTGTGATGAAGCAAAGCTTATGCTCCTTTGCGAGTTCCCAAAGCTGAGGTGTGCGCATCATGGTTCCATCTTCCTTCATGATTTCACAGCAAACTCCACATTCTTTTAGCCCTGCAAGCCTCATTAGGTCTATCGTTGCCTCTGTATGACCGTTGCGAACTAGAACCCCACCTCTTCTTGCAACCAGTGGAAATACATGTCCTGGCCTTCTAAAATCCTCTGGCTTTGATGTTTCATCGACACACTTCATTATTGTATGCGAGCGCTCCGCTGCCGATATTCCAGTAGTCGTGTCGACATGGTCTACTGCAACTGTAAATGCAGTGCTATGGTTATCGGTGTTTTCTGCTACCATAGGAGGGAAATTTAACCTTGCAGCAAGTTCCTCACTCATTGGCGTGCAGATAAGACCTTTTCCATGTACAGCCATGAAGTTTATATTCTCTTGCGTTGCAAACTCTGCAGCACATATGAAATCTCCTTCATTTTCTCTATCTGGGTCATCGGTAACTAAAATTACTTTTCCGTCTCTCAAATCCTGAAGTGCTTCTTCTATTGTGTTGTAATTATATTTTTGTGACATAAGACATATCCTCCTATTCTAAAATCCAAATGTCTCAAGAAATTCCATAGTAATTTTTGATTCCTGTTTTTCGGGTTTACTCGTTTTGATGCCTAGTAAGCGCTCTACATACTTGCCTATAACATCGTTTTCTAAGTTAACTATATCCCCTGCATTTTTTCCAAGCAGCGTAGTTTCTTCTCCTGTATGTGGTATGACCGATACAGCAAAGCTGGATTCATCTAATTTTGCAACCGTAAGGCTTATTCCATCTATGCAAATCGAGCCCTTTTCCACTATCAAATGCAGGATGTCCTTTGAGGTTTCAATCCTTACCCATATAGCATTTTCTTCGCGAATCATGGATTTAATAACCCCAGTTCCATCTATATGTCCGCTTACTATATGTCCGCCAAACCTTCCATCTGCAGCCATTGCACGCTCTAGGTTTACCTGACTTCCTGCCTTGCAGCTTCCCAGACTGCTTCTCCTAATAGTCTCTGCCATTACATCTGCTGTGAATCCGTCAGGCTGAAGAGATGTAACCGTTAGGCACACTCCATTTACTGCAATGCTATCTCCGATTTTTGTTCCTTCCAAAACCTTCCTAGCTTTTACCGCTATGACTCCCGATTCACCACTAAGCTGCATGTGAGAGACTTTTCCTTTTTCTTCTACAATCCCTGTAAACATTGCTCCTCCTCTTTCATGCATACCTTATATCTTATTTTGATATCTTCGCCTATCTGTTGAACTTCTAAGCATCTTAGCTTAAATGCATCTCTTGGCACTTCTACTCCTATGCCTTCAACTGGACTCTTGCTACTTGCTCCACCAAATATCTTTGGTGCAATAAAGGCTTGAACTTCATTTACTATGCCTGCCCTTAGAGCACTGTCGTTCAAAGTTCCTCCTCCCTCAAGGAGTATGCTATCTATTCCTTTATCTCCAATGAATGACATCAGCTTATTAAGGTCTATTCGCTTATCATCACCCAGGCAGCAAACCGTCTCTATACCCGCATCCTGAAGTATCTTCAGTTTCTCTTCTGCATATGTAATATCTGAATATGCAATTATTGTTTGCTGCTTTTTTGCGCTCTTTACAATCTGGCTATCGAGAGGAATTCTTAACTTGCTGTCACATATTATTCTGACTGGACTTTTTAGATTTTCTACCCTAGTGTTTAACATCGGATCATCCGCAAGCACAGTTCCAATTCCGACCATTATGCCCATATATCTATGCCGCATATACTGAACTTCTTTTCTTGCTTCTTCTCCTGTAATCCACTTTGATGCACCTATCTTTGTTGCAATCTTCCCATCTAAAGTCATCGCGTATTTCATAATCACATATGGTTTTTTAGTTCTAATATAGTGGAAGAATATTGGGTTTAACTTGTCACATTCATCCCTCATATAGTCCTCGACTACAACGATTCCTGCTGCTCTTAATATCGCTACACCCTTTCCTGCAACCTTTGGATTTGGGTCTCTTGAGCCTATGATTACTCTTGCAATCTTTTGCTCTATGATAGCCTCTGTGCACGGCGGAGTCTTGCCGTGGTGACAGCAAGGTTCAAGCGTAACATACATAGTCGCTCCATCTGCAGATTCTGTAAGCGAAGCAATCGCATTGCGCTCAGCATGAAGCATACCGCATTTTTCATGATATCCTTCTCCTATGATTTGACCATCCTTTACTATTACTGCACCTACCATAGGATTTGGATTTGTCCAGCCTTCGCCTTGCCTAGCTAGCTGAATTGCTCTTTGCATATACTTTTGTTCTATCACCTATATGCCTTCTTTCTTTCGTTTTGGGACAAACAAAAACCCCTGCAATATATCTACAGGGGTAGTGCAATCTCTAATGTACAAACAAAAATCTCATACACCTATGATAATCTTGTAAAATAAAAGCTCTGAAATGGAATCCCATCTCAGAGCAAAGATACTACATCATTATCACAAAAATAATTGTACCATCATCTTCTTCCATCCAGACTATACTGTCGGCTCCGGAATCTAACCGGATCATGCCTTTCGGCTCGCGGGCTTTACCGCCGGTAGGGAATTACACCCTGCCCTGAAGATATCTTTTTTTTAATCATAATACTTTATTTTTGGTTTGTAAAGTACTAGTTAAAAAT
This sequence comes from Eubacterium sulci ATCC 35585, assembly GCA_001189495.1. NCBI lineage: Bacteria > Bacillati > Bacillota > Clostridia > Peptostreptococcales > Anaerovoracaceae > [Eubacterium] sulci. The sequence continues at coordinate 1,265,661 of CP012068.1, forward strand.
TTATTTGTGGTGCTTGCACTTATGCTCACCACTATGCTCGCCCTTATGGTGTCCGCACTTATGCTCGCCACTGTGCTCACCCTTGTGGTGTCCGCACTTATGTTCACCGCCATGGTGGCTACAGTTAGCGCCTTTGCTATACTCTAGTGTTTTAGCTAGGAGCTTTTCTACAGCCTCATCACAGTCACCGCTTACACCTGCGTATAGCTCAATTCCTGCTTCTGCTAGAGCAATCTGAGCGCCCTCTCCAATTCCACTACAGATGACTGCATCTACTTCTGATTCCTTTAGCAGTCCAGCAATTGCACCATGTCCACCCTCAGCTACTTCAACTAGCTTTGACTCCTGAATCTTGCCCTCGTTCACATCGTAAACCTTAAAAGCTTTGCTGTGTCCAAAATGTCTAAAAATCTTACCATCCTCAAATGTTACTGCTATTCTCATTGTATTTTCACCTTTCTTATCAAAATTCTCATATGCAAGAGCAATTTCCCTGTGCGCATCCTCGTTTAAATAACGAGCATCCTTACTACAGCAGGAATCGTCTGAAACTATATAAACAGTCTTTCCATAGACTATGGAATCTGCAATCTTCTTACGCACAGATTCATAGATAGCTGTTACCGTAGTCCTAGAAACATCCATTTGTTTCGCAGCTTCCTCCTGATTTAGTCCGCAGCTATCGATTAATCGCATAGCTTCGTATTCATCTAGAGTGATATCCACACTATCATCATTTCTAACATCCTCTGGTGCAAAGCACCTATATTCTGGAATGACGCCTATCTTTCTACTTCTTCTTGGTCTTGCCATGATTTTCTCCCAAAAATAATTATTGACATATGTCTATAATATACTATTTTCGACATATGTCAATATTGAAATTCGCTATTTATTTATAAAGTTTATCTATATTTGTTTCAAAGACATCGTTAATTTCGTCTATTGCCTCTGAAATTTCAAGCTTTATGCTCCATGTATTCGAAGCATCATCCTTCTCTAAATTCGTATATGCAAACAGGAGCTTTCTAATAGCTTTGATATATGAATTCATCAAAATATATAACTCGTTTGCACTAGATGGAACTTCGTCAAGATAATTGAAAATCTTTTCTATTATCCTATTAAAGCACTCCGTTTTAATATCGAATTCATCACCAGCAAGATTTTTACATATATCTACATCCTTTAGAAATGCCTCTCCATCCTCTCTTATAGCTACTGCCATCTGAGCCTGTAGCTTCTCATCTTTGACATCAACTGATACATTAGGGCTATTCCTATACCTTTTGATATATGAGTATCTGCTGTACATTTCATCCGTCAAAATCAGAGTTTTAAACCCATCATCAAACCTTGCATAAGGAAGCATTCCATCATCTATCATATTGTGCAGATTCAGCAAGGTCTCCTCGTATCTTTCGCCTGCATACTCAGCTAGTTCATTGACTCCGTAATACTCCTCTGGGCCTATTATTTTGGCATACTTATCAAAGGTTTCTATAAGCTTTAGTTTCCTCATTCCGACTGCGAAGAAATAGAGGCAAGCTGCTGCTACAACTATTAGAAGCATCGAAAGTACAACCAGCATCATTACGCCTAGAAGAAAACCCGTAAGACCTATCGCGATACAAGAAATTGATGAAAGTACTGCAATCACAAGAAAAACCGCTATTGCTATGGTCACAAGTCCTGAACTTGGTTTCTTCATACAGAAATATGTTGTTTTCGACCTATCAAGATTACTATAGCTTCTACTATAGTTTGTGTATGTTGTTTCCTTACCAAGGGATAAATCGATTTGTTCCTTTATATCCTTGCTCAGCGTCCTATAGTTTTCACTCTGTACCGCTGAGTTGACTGTGTCTAATATTCCGTCACCAAGGTTAATAAGGCGCTTTATCTGTTCCATTTCGCTCTCCGATTAGCCACTAATATTTTGTCCATTATACTTTTTATATAAGTTTAAGTCAACGACGGTCGTGATTTCCCTTTACTCATGTTAAATTATTAGTTTCTAATATAACCAAAAAAGACCAATCTGCAAAGCAAATTGGTCCGTATTAACCTTATTCTATAGTTCTTCCTTTGGATACTTCTCAGAAACCCACTCCTGAGTGTATTTGATGAACTCCTTGGTAGACGCCGTAAGGTGATTTTGGTTCTTAACTGCAATTCCTAGAGTTCTCTGTTCTCCAGAAACAAGAGGTCTAATCGCAATGTTTCTTGATGTCTTCTCAACTATCATCTGCGGAAGCAGTGTAACGCCAAGTCCCTTCTCAACCATTGCTACAACAGCATAGTCGTTCATCTCAGCAAATCTTACATTTGGCTTAACCTTATGCTTGTTGAACACCTCAGCAATCTCGCTAACATCGCTGAAGGAACTGTCATTAAGCTTGATATAATCATACTTAACTAGATCATCAATAGCAATTTTCTCCTCTGAAGCAAGCGGATGGTCTGCTGGAACTACAGCAACCATAGGATCCTTGTGTAGCGGATATGTAACAAATGGAGTTTCCTCTGAAAGGCTCATAAATGCACAGTCAACCCTGCCACTGCGAACCCAGTCCTCGCTCTCTACATCTGAGCCATGAAGAAGCTCAAAGCGAACTAGCGGATAATCCTTCTCAAACTTAGCAATTATGCTAGGAAGCCACTGAACAGATACGCTTGTAAAAGTTGAAATTCTAATTAGCCCTGACTCAAGTCTATGTATGTCATTAAGCTTGCGATAAAGATTGTCGTATGACTGGCATATCTCCTCAAAATAAGGCATTAACTCCTCTCCATCAGCAGTTGCATATGCACCGCTCTTCTCTCTTACAAGAAGCTTAAGGTTGCAGTCTGACTCAAGTGAATTAAGCAGATGTGTTATTCCTGACTGAGTATATCCCAAATCCTCAGCTGCACGAGTAAGATTTCCGAGTTCAATTGTCTTCAAGAAAGCCTGATATTGCGAAATACTCATTAAAACCTCCAAATATACGCTAAATTCTAAATTAAATTAGTTAAGCTAATTATTTTGATAATAAAACAGTGCTTTACTAATTGTATATCCCAAATTATAATTCTTTTGCTTTAACAAATCAATAGATAAAATTCAAAGCTGTCTAGCTATTGAATTTCCCGAAAAATCAGTGCTTGCATACTCATATGAGTTTTTAGTTCATCTAGTCTACCAAAGCTCAGACCCTAGGTGATTTTTTATTTTTTGAAGAAGAAGACTTTGTGCATAGATATCAGCTGTTCCACCGGGACTTAAATTCATCTCGATAAAAACATCATCAAGCTCCTCTAAGGCCTTTACAAGCTTATCATCATCTAGTTTTCTAATCCTTCTAGCCTCGGCCTTAGCAAGCTCTAGCCCTTTCATACCACCTCTATGTATCAAATTACTATCATCAGCTTTTTCTAAAACAAATAAAAAGCATCTCAGTTTGGCAGTCAAAGTGAGCTTACCGTATTCATCAACTAAATCATTAAGATAACAAGCCCCAGCAAAGGCTGTAGGAAACCCCTTCATGGCCTCATCCTCTGCGCCACATCTGCCGAAAGCCTCTCTAGCTAACTCTCCATTTGATTTTCCCATCGATATTTTTACGGTTTCTACATGCCCATTACATTCTGATTCGCTAGTGCATTTCTTCAGCTCAAAAAGGCCTTTCGCGATTTTTCGCGATTTATCTCTTAGATTTCCTCCATGCTTTAGACAGTTTCCTAGGGCAGAAAGCAAGATACCCATTCCATATATTGCACCCCTATGAGTATTAACGCCAGAAGTGAGGCACATCATCTTTTCTTCTGCTTCTATTCCTAGATTTCTAAGCTTTATGAATTCGCAAGTATTTGACAAATTCATATCAAAACCTAGACGAAGCACCTCTTCAAAATAGCCTTCTAAGGATATCGCACTTCTAGACATCATATCAAAGTCCATATCGCTGTGAGCTCCGCAGTTTCTTTGATCTACAAGACCAGGCTTTGGGGTTAGCTCAAGTTCTTCCTTTAGTGCACTTACAGCTAGCTTTGATATCTTAGCTGATGCAAAATCTAAAAGTAAATTCTGTGTCTTAAACACCACCTCGTCAAGGCCGTGAGCCCTTGCTCTACTGCATTCAAATACAGATCCTCCACATACAAGGCATTTTCGTCCTTTTGCACCAGGCCTTCTAATAAGCATTCCTATAGCATCTGTAACATCTAGGTCGAGAAGTCTTCCGACCGGAAGCTCCTCCTCTATTGCAAGGCACTTTGACTTAACATATTCTGCTTCTAAATCAAATACAAGTAAAGCAAAACACCCTGTGAAGTCACGCTTCACAAGGCTTTTTTTCGGTTCGCCCAGCTCCATAATGAGTCTAGAATATCCATATTCAAAGGCTAAATCTACTAAAGGACTTCTCTTGATTTCCCCAGCGATATTCATTGAAACAGATACGACCGGCATTTTATATCTATCTATGAACTCTAACTTAAGAAGCGCATTTTCATCTCTTGACTTGAGAAGTTCTGCAAGCTCTACCTTCCTTATTTCGTACATAGTTTTGAAAAACCTATTTTATCATACCTGCCATATGCTCGTTTACGCTGTCTAAGGACTTTAGCTTTTCTAGAGAATTTTCACCAACGCAGCCAACCATTAAGTAGCGCTTGTTAATAACGTCATAGATGAAGTGGTGAAGAAGGTGAAACTCCTTAATCATCTTGGTGTTTGAAACATGAGTACGCGGTCCCGTACAAGGATGGATAAGGTCTCCAATTTTGATGTGGTTATCATCGTAGTATGAGACTGGTATTTCCCTTTTTATAACATCATTGACCTTATTTTCTAGCTCTACAAGATCAAAGTTAGGCTGATAATCCGGGAATGCCACTATGAAACCGTGCCTGATGTCATCGTGTGTACATCTTGAAATTTCATCCTTAGGCATGAAGTACTCACAGATATCCTCTGCAGTATGTGCCATGAGTCTATATGGCAGAGATGTGTAGACCATCTTGTAGATTTCATCAGGAAATGGGCCAAAAATTCTAGGTCTTGTCAAAACAATTTCCTCACCCACGCCAATTAAAAGATCAGCGTTCATATTGAGCATAGGATATACGATATCAAAGTGCTCAACGATTACACGCTTTCCCCTTTTGATAGCCTGAAGAATCGCTCCTGCCAAAACTGAAAGCTGGTGAAAACCCATCTCAAAGCGAATATCAAGATGATAAGTATGTGGCGTGAAGAAGCCCTGCTCATAGTCCTGCTGGAGAATTGGCAGCGGTCTAACATTCACTCCGTCATCGTCATTTGTCAGCTCAAGGCCTGGGAACATTCCCTTTATGAGCGCACTCTTTCCTGATCCAGCCTCGCCAATAACACCAATGAGCTTATCAAATGGTGAAAGGTACTGCTGCGCTAGCTGAATTCCAAGTCCATAAATTCTCGACCTTCCTCTAGGTGCATAGTATGTAGTAAACAGGTGACTCCTTAATTTATCGCTATGTTCCATATTATCTCCTTTTCTCTATAATCTCTTGCGATTTTACAAATCGCATCCATCTATCAAAATTATCTCTTGCTCTTTTTCATTAGAAAATCAAAGCTTGCTTCTGGCAAAAGTAACCTAAGCTTTTGGCTTACGTCCTTGGCATCTGCCTTAGCATCTTTTAGTTCATCAAATAGCATTCTTACCCTGCTTGCGCTAATCGGCTCGCCTAGTGCCTCTGCTCTTTCGACTTCTATAGCTTCTATACCCTTTTTCGGCAAGTAAATCTTCATCGCCTCATTATATTTTCTTGTCGTTTCAGACAGTGGCTCGCTTCCAAAGAAGCGCTTTGATATACCAAGCTCTTTAGCAAATATTTTGCTGAAGATTTCAAGATCCAGCTCGCATTTGATGCGCGAAACCTCCGTCTTATCTTTGATGAAGTACTGCGGAAAGCTTGCCTTTGACACAAGGTATGGCCCCGTTTGTGCAACAAATACATTATCTAAGTCTGCACATCCCTTTTTTACAAGTTCAAACCTCTCTTCAAAGCTAAACACGCTAGCCTCCTCTGATACGACAAATACATATAGGACATCGCACTGCTTCGCTGCTTCTTCTATGAGGTATCTGTGGCCTAGTGTAAAAGGATTGCAGTTCATGACTGCAGCTCCTCTTATTTCGGCAGCTGAGAATTTATCAAATGATTTCCCCTTTTCGGCATAGGCCTTTTCTATCTGCTTAATAGCAAAGTGCTTAGCCTCGCCCTTTTCTCTTTCTAAGAGCACTATGTCCTTAGTTTTTGCGAGTCTATGAAAGAATAGCGACTCAAACAAAGCAGTATTCTCAGGCTTGGTATACACTAACAGCTCCTTCACTCCATTTTGGAAGGCATCCTGCCATAGGGTTCCCATAAGCGCGCTCATATACCCGCTTCCTCTAGCCTCCTTACTGACAGCTATGCACTTTAGGAGATATTTAGCTCTTGAACCAGTCGCAACCAGCTTTCCATCCTCCAAAATGCAGACAGTTGTTTCGATATCATTGTCTAAATCAAGGCCCGAAGATGCTAAAAAGCTTTTCACTTTATTAAGTTTACTTTGGCCTTCTTTTGCGCCTTTTATGATTTCTATATCCATAGCTGCTCCAAGCGATTTTACCTTTGATGTTCTATTTATAAACCTTAGTATATCCTAAAAAATGATATTTGCAAATTGAAAAATGATACATTGTATTATATAATATCGGTAATTGATATAATACAATTATGTAACAATGTCTACTGGAGGATATCAACATGCCTATGATAAATCGTAAGGCCTGCGCTGGAACCTTGGAATCAAGCGACGTTTATGTAGAGCTTGAACCTAGCGTTTCCGGTATAGAGCTTAATCTAGAATCAGCAGTCATTGAGCAATTTGGCGAAGCCATTAGAAGCGCTGTGCTCGATGTCATAAACGAGATGAACATCTCAGATGTCAAAATAAAGGTTGTTGACCGCGGTGCGCTCGACTGTGTAATTCGCGCGCGAGTTGAAACTGCACTTAGCAGGGGAATGGAGGCACATGATGCGTAGATCTATGCTCTTTGTTCCGGGCAATACCCCAAATCTGATTATAAACAGCAATTGCATGGGAGCTGATGCGATTATCTTTGATTTAGAGGATGCTGTTGCACCTGCAGAAAAGGATTCAGCAAGGCTTCTAGTTCGCAACGCTATAAAGTATATGAACTTCTCAGGCATCGAGATAGTCGTACGAATAAACTCATTAGATACAAGTTTTTGGAAGGAAGACCTAAATCAAATACTTCCTTCCGGACCAAATATTATAATGCTACCTAAGACGTCTTCGGCTAATGATGTTGCTGTTTTGAGCGCTTACCTTAGAGATTTTGAAGAAAAACTCGGTCTTGAGTTAAACAACTTTAAGATTATGCCGCTTATAGAGACAGCACTTGGAATCGAAAACGCATATAACATCGCCTCATCAGATAAGAGTGTCTGCGCCATCTTCCTAGGCGCCGAGGATCTAACTGCAGATCTTAGATGCAAGAGAACCAAAGAAGGACATGAGATTGACTACGCTAGGTCAAGAATGGTCATGGCTGCAAGAGCCGCGGGCGTAGATGTCTATGATACACCTTTTACAGATGTAAATGATGACGATGGAATAATCACAGATTCTGAATACGCTAAGTCGCTAGGCTTCACAGGAAAGGCTTCAATTTCTCCAAGGCACCTAGATGCAATAAATACAGTATTTAGCCCTTCCATCGCTGATATCAAATATGCCTATGAGGTAATGAATGCCATAGAGCTTGCTGCTGCTCAAGGACGAGGAGCTATCGCTCTACGCGGCAAAATGATAGATGCGCCTATAGTTGCTAGAGCAAAGAATACCATAGAGATGGCTGAAGCCATCGGAATAAGAAAGGAGCAGATTGATGAATAACAGCAAAATTGTATCCTCACTTCGCGAGGCAATTTCACTCTGCGATCTCAAGGATTCTATGAGCATCTCCTTTCATCATCATTTGAGAAATGGTGACTTTGTACTCAACATGGTCATGGAGGAAATTGCTGACATGGGATTTAAGGATCTCACTGTAAATGCAAGTTCCCTCTTTGATACTCACTCTGAACTTCTTGAACATATAGAGAGTGGCGTTGTCACAAAGATATGCACAGACTATATGTCATCAGGCCTAGGACGCAGTATTTCAGAGGGTATCATGGATACTCCAGTTGAATTTAGAACTCACGGAGGCAGACCATCAGATATAGAAAGCGGTAGAACTCCAATCGATATAGCTTTTATAGCAGCACCTGCATCTGACCCCATGGGAAACTGCAGTGGCAAGATTGGAAAATCAGCCTGCGGAAGCCTTGGGTATGCGATTCCAGATGCGCAGAACGCTAAGCACGTGATAATAATCACAGATAATATAGTTCCCTACCCTTTGATTCAGTGGTCAATTTCCGAGATCAATGTCGATTATGTTGTTGAAGTTCCTGCCATAGGAAATCCTCAAGGCATAGTTTCAGGAACAACTCAGATAACAAGAGACCCGGTTGGCCTAATCATGGCTGATCAAGCAACAAAGGTAATCAAAGCCTCTGGACTTCTTAAGGACGGCTTTTCATTTCAGACAGGCGCAGGTGGCGCTTCGCTTGCAGCAGCAAAGTTTCTCAAGGACATAATGGTCAGAGAAGGCATCAAAGGCAGCTTCGGTCTTGGCGGAATTACAGGCTACATGGTTGATATGCTAAATGCAGGTTGCTTTGAGTCACTGCTAGATGTACAATGCTTTGATCTTAAGGCTGTAGAGTCAATCAGAACGAATCCTCAGCATCAGGAAATTTCTGCACTTCACTATGCTTCACCAAGCTCCATGAGTGCAGTTGTTGACAGCCTAGATGTGGTAATTCTTGGTGCAACAGAAATAGATACTAATTTCAATGTAAATGTTCATACAGATTCTAACGGATACATCATGGGTGGCTCTGGCGGACACAGCGATACTGCTGCAGGTGCAAAGCTTGCAATGATTATCGCTCCAATGTTCAGAGGCAGACTCCCTATGATAACCGACAGGGTTTCATGCATATCAACTCCTGGCAAAGATATAGATGTTTTAGTTACACAGGGCGGTATCGCAGTAAATCCAAGAAATCAGGAGCTAGCTGAACGCATGCGTAGTGCCGGTCTTCCTTTGATAGACATTCACGACCTTAAGAGAAAAGCGGAAAGCTATACTGGTCTTCCAAACAAGGCACCTAAGGGCGATAAGATAGTCGCAAAGGTTATATCACGCGATGGAGGACTTCTAGATAATATTTACAATGTACTGCAAAAATAGAGAGGCCAAATGAAATGAGAGAAATCGATTCATCACTTATAAGCGAAGTCGTTGCTAGGCTTTGCATAGATGCTAACTACCATCTTCCGCCCGATATGAAGAAGCAGATAATCTCTTCATCAAAGGAAGAAAGCTGGGAAACCGCATCCATAATACTAGATCAGATAATAGAAAACTTTAATATCGCAGATGAAAATCTCCAGCCGATATGTCAGGATACAGGTCTTGCTTGTGTATTCCTAAGCATTGGCCAAGATGTTCACATCAAAGGAAATCTCGAAGAAGCTGTTAACGAAGGCGTCAGAAAGGGATATTCGCAAGGTTATCTTCGAAAATCTGTCGTTTCTGATCCACTAAACCGTGTAAACACAGGCGACAACACGCCTGCTATGATTTACTATGACATCTGCCCTGGCGATAAAATTAAGATTACAGTCGCTCCTAAGGGCTTCGGAAGTGAAAATATGAGTCAGATCAAGATGCTGAAGCCATCTGATGGAATTGAAGGAGTAAAGGACTTTGTTATCAAGGTAGTTGAAGATGCAGGTCCAAACCCATGTCCTCCAATAGTTGTCGGAGTTGGTATAGGAGGAACCTTTGATAAGGCTGCATATCTAGCAAAGAAGGCTTTGATGAGACCAGTCGATCAGCGAAACAGCGAGGCTTTCTATGCAGAGCTCGAAGAAGAACTTCTAGAAAAGATAAACGCGCTAGGTATAGGACCTCAGGGATTTGGCGGAAAGACAACTGCCCTTGCAGTAAACATAGAAAAATTTCCAACACATATCGCAGGACTTCCAGTAGCAGTCAACATTAACTGCCACGTTACTAGACATATGACGGAGGAAATATAATGGCAAAGAAGATAAATGTTCCTCTTTCTAGAGAGGAAGCAAGAAAATTAAAAAGTGGTGACAACTGCCTTATAACAGGCACCATATATACTGCTAGAGACGCAGCACACAAAAGGCTTTGTGAGCTCATCAAAGAAGGAAAAGCACTTCCCTTTGATGTAAAGGACTCCGTAATCTACTATGTTGGCCCTACCCCTGCAAAACCAGGCTCTGCCATAGGTTCAGCCGGCCCAACGACAGCCTACAGAATGGACGCTTACAGTCCTGCCCTGATTGAACAGGGAGAAACAGGTATGATTGGCAAAGGCAAACGCAGTCCTGAAGTTATAGAAGCCATGAAAAAACATGGAGCGGTTTATTTTGGTGCTATTGGCGGCTGCGGAGCTCTTCTCAGCAAGTGTATCAAAAGTGCAGAAGTAATAGCATACGAAGACCTTGGTGCAGAGGCTATCAGAAAGCTTTATGTGGAGGATTTACCTGTTGTTGTCGTAATAGATTCAGAAGGCAATAATCTCTACGAAGACGGCAGAGCCTCTTACCTACAAACACAAAAATAAGACGAAGTAATAAACTATTTCAAAGAAAGAGGAAGACATGTCAGAGCTATTTCACATCGATCCAAAACTGGATATTCCAATTTATAGACAGCTTGTTGATGTAATCAAGGCTAATATCCAAAATGGCAAAATTCCCCCAATGACAAAGCTCCCTACGGTAAGGGACTTATCAGACGAACTAGGAATTGCTCGCGGAACAATAAAGCGTTCATATGATGAACTAGAGCACCTTGGTATTATAGAGAAGATACGTGGTCGTGGCACATTTGTAAGCTATAGACCTAGCGACAGTGAAAGCCGTAAAGAGCGTGCTATGGCCGCAATTGACCATATGTTTGATGAACTAGAAGACATGCAGTTTTCCATGTCTGAGATAAATATTTTTATCAATCTAAGGCTCAGAGACCGCGCTTCACACCAGGACAAGGTAAAGATAGGAATTGTAGAGTGCAATCCCGAAACTCTCTATCAACTAGCTGAACAGCTTAGAGAAATAGAACAAATTGACCTATTTTCTTACCTCCTCAGTGATCTTCGTGAATATCCATACAAGATTAGCGAAGATATGGATTTGATAATCACAACAGCAGCACATTCTGATGAGCTCATTGGTATCATTCCTCAGAGCGACAAGGTTATCAAAACAGCACTAACTATGATGCCAAAGAGCGTCGCTGGAATAATCAAAATTGCTCCTGGTGAAAAGGTCGGCATCATCTGTAATAGTGAAAAATTTGGTAATATGCTCTATGAGCTCTCTGAAACATATACAGAAAATGCTAAGATTTCAAAGCCTCTTATGATATCAAGGGATAGCGAAATCACAAAGTATCTCTCAAAGAAGGATGTCATCCTTGTACCAGAAAACTACCAAAAATATTGTAGTGACAAGGTTTTGAATCAAATACGAAAGTTTGCATCTAAGCATAGACTAATTGAATGCTCTTATCAGATAGATGCTGGCTCATTCATGTACGTAAGAGATAAAATAGAAAAACTGATTGATAGTAAAATACTTTAAAGCACAAAGTGGAGCAGTAAATAATTACTGCTCCAACTCTAGTTTTATCTATTAATCTTTGATATTTAGTCTAATATTTATATATATAGAAACCCCATATGCCATTGCTGAACTCACCTGCAGCGAATTTATGGATTTCTCCATCTATCTCCACTTCATATATTCCAAATCTATGGTCTTGATTGTACAGAGGATCCTTTACTGTGACGCTTTTGTGCGTATTATTCCATCTGTAATCAAATATATGTTTTCCAAATAATACTATCTCATGCTCTTGTCCAGCAGCTGCAAACTGCCATGTTTTTGATTTAAGTATCTTCATTTCAAATCACCTCTTGCTATTATTATATCACCTTTTTATTTTTATGATATAGCTTTTAAAAATCATCAATTATTTTAATATAAAAACTTTGCATTCCTATGTATATATGCGTTGACTTTTGATATAGTTCACTGTACTATTATGTTATATATCAATATAGATATTTGTATTATTATTTTTGATAGAAATTGAGGTCAAGCAAATGCTTTCAGACAGAAAAAAGAGAGTTTTGATAATCGGAGTAATAGGCTCTGATGTTCACGCTGTAGGGATAAAAATCCTACACCATGCTTTTATGGCAGCAGGTTATGACGTTGTGGATCTTGGAGTTATGGTTTCGCAGGAAGAGTTCATAAATGCAGCTATAGAGTCAAGTGCAGATGCTATCCTCATATCCTCACTATACGGACAGGGCGAACTAGATTGCCGTGGAATGCGTGAGAAATGTGACGAGGCAGGACTTAAGAATATCCCATTGCTCGTAGGTGGCAATATAGTTATAGGCAAGCAGAAGTTTGAGGATGTCGAGAAACGTTTTAAGGAGATGGGCTTTGACTACGCCTTCCCTCCAGGAACTGCACCTGAGACAACTATAGATGCTCTACACCAAATTTTTAATGATAAAGACGCTGACACTGGAGTTCAATCCGAGGCTGATCATGAGAGCTCCGCCGAAATCACAGAGGAAAGCCATTTATGAGAGCTATCCTGCTGATTGACTTCGGCAGCACATATACCAAGCTTACAGCAGTTGATATAGAAAATGCTAAAATCCTCGGAACAGCAGCTTCCTATACCACTGTAGAAAGCGATATAAACGAAGGTCTTAATAAAGGTCTTTCAATTTTAAAGGACAAGATTGGCGATATCGAGTACGAAAAAACACTTGCCTGCTCTTCTGCAGCCGGTGGCCTTCGCATGATAGCTTCGGGACTAGTTCCAGAACTGACATCAGAAGCAGCAAAGATGGCTACGCTCGGAGCTGGAGCCAAGATAGTTAAGCTATTTTCCTTTGAGCTTACAGAAGATGATATAGAAGAAATATCAAAGAGTAAGCCAGATATATTCCTACTTGTTGGTGGAACCGATGGTGGAAATACCGAATGCATAGTACATAATGCTCAGATGCTCGCTACTCTCACGCCCATGTTTCCTATCATCATAGCAGGAAACCGCAACGCCTCAAGGGAATGCGAAAGAATTTTGGAAGGTCATGAGACCTATGTGTGCCCAAATGTTATGCCTAAGTTTGGCACAATAAATATAGCAGAGACACAAGGTAAAATTAGAGAGATTTTTCTACGTCGCATAATTAAGGCAAAGGGACTAAGCAAAGCTTCATCAATACTTACAGACATTTTGATGCCTACCCCATCCGCTGTACTACAGGCGATAAACCTTTTAGCAGATGGTTGTGAAGGAGAGAAAGGTCTCGGGGAGCTAATTGCAGTTGATGTTGGAGGTGCTACTACCGATATCTATTCTGTAGCAAATGGGAAGCCATCACATTCAGGCACTGTATATAAAGGCTTGCCGGAACCATATTCTAAGAGAACCGTTGAAGGCGATATCGGAATGAGGTATAGCATAAACGGTATTGTAGATGCTGCAGGACTGGATCGTATATGTGAGCTATCTGGTCTAAGCGAAGAACGCGCTAGTGAGCTTATAAGTTATTTAAGCACTCATACTGATGTAGTTCCAAATGGTGATGATGAACTTGAGCGCCTAGACTACGCGCTGGCTTCTATGGCTATAGAAACAGCCGTAACAAGACACGCTGGTTATATGGAAGAAACCTATACCGTATGCGGACTCACTTATGTTCAGACAGGCAAGGATCTGCGCGATGTAAAACAGATAATTGTAACAGGCGGTAGCCTAATTCACACGAGTAGAACAGGTCAAATCGCATCTCATGCACTCTTTGATGTGGCAAATCCAATGTCACTCAGACCAAAGACAGCAGAGATACGAGTAGACCGCAAATATATATTAGCAGCGATGGGCTTGCTTTCAGCACACCATCCAAAAATCGCACTTCAGATTATGAAAGAGGAATTAAAAAAAGATGGATTTGAAAAATAAGAAGATACCAGAAGCCGAGTTTTTAGCACTCCGTGAAGAGGTTTTGGCTCAGTGGCCCACTGGTAAGGACGTCGACTTAGAGGAGGCTGTAGCCTATCACAAGGCTATGCCAAAAGATAAGATTTTCTCAGAAAAACTTATTAAAGCTAAGGAAAACGGAGATACCCTAGTTCAACCAAGAGCAGGCGTACCGGTAATAGAAGAGCATATCAAGCTCCTCAACTATCTAGAGGATGTTGGCGAAGCAGATTTACTACCTACAACTGTAGATAGCTACACAAGGCTTAACCGCTATGAGGAAGCCGAAAACGGAATCGAAGAATCAATCAGACTCGGTCGTGCGATGATGAACGGTTTTCCACCTGTAAATCACGGCGTTAGCGGCTGCCGTAAGGTCATCGAAAGCGTGCACACCCCTGTTCAGGTAAGACACGGTACACCAGATGCCAGACTTTTGACAGAAATCACCTATGCAGGCGGATTCACAAGCTATGAAGGCGGCGGAATATCATACAATCTGCCTTACTGCAAGGATGTTCCAATGGAGCGCACAATCAAAGATTGGCAGTATGTTGATAGACTTACTGGTCTCTACGAGGAGATGGGAGTTTCCATCAACCGTGAACCTTATGGACCTTTGACAGGAACGCTTGTACCTCCTTGCGTATCACACTCTGTTGCAATTATTGAAGCACTTCTTGCTGCTGAGCAAGGCGTAAAGAACATCACAGTCGGCTACGGTCAGTGCGGTAACATAATTCAGGATATAGCAGCAATCAGAACTCTTGAAGAGCTGACTGAAGAATATCTACATAAGTACGGTTACGATGATGTAGTTGTCACAACTGTACTTCACCAGTGGATGGGCGGATTTCCTGCTGATGAAGCAAAGGCATTTGGAGTTATTTCCTCCGGAAGCCTTATCGCAGGTCTATCAAAGGCAACCAAGGTTATCGTAAAGAGCCCTCACGAGGCTATAGGAATCCCTACAATGGAAGCTAACGGCCAGGGACTTAGATGCACCAAGCAGGTTGTTAACATGCTTAAGGACCAGAATTTCTCTGAGGCAGCTCTCAAAGACGAAAAGGAAATTATCAAGGCCGAGACTCGCTGTATCGTAGATAAGTGCTTTGAACTTGGAGATGGTGACATCGCAGTCGGAACATGCAGAGCTACAGAGGCCGGCGTTATCGATATACCATTTGCTCCATGCAGATATAATGCAGGACTCATGCTTCCATGCCGTGACAACAACGGAGCAGTGAGAATCCTAAACATAGGAAACCTGCCATTCACACAGGAGCTAAAGGATTTTCACAAGGAAATGATTGAAGAAAGAGCAAAAGCCGAAGCTCGCGATGCATCCTTCCAGATGGTTATAGATGACGTATACGCTATCGGTAAAGGTAGACTTGTTGGAAGACCAAAGCGCTAAACAGCTTTCAATATATCTAGATGAATTCAGATTGGAGTTAAAGATATGAAAATCGTAGATGTAATTTGTTCACCAGGACGCACAGGATTTTACTTTGATGACCAAAGAGCGATCAAAAGAGGCGCTGGTCACGATGGCCTATTCTACACAGGCGAGCCTGTAACAGAAGGATTTAAATCAGTCCGCCAGGCTGGCGAGTCAATTTCTGTAATGATTTTGCTCGAAGATGGTCAGGTTGCCACAGGAGACTGTGCTGCCGTTCAGTATTCAGGCGCTGGTGGAAGAGATCCCCTATTTCTTGCAGAGGACTTTATCCCAGTAATCGATAAATATATAAGGCCTGAGCTTATCGGCAAAGACGCTGATAATTTCCGTAAGCTTTGTGAAGATATGGAAGCAATTAAAGTCGATGGCAAAAGACTTCACACAGCCATAAGATATGGACTATCTCAGGCACTTTTAGATGCAGTTGCTAAGGCATCAGGAAGACTCATGTGCGAGGTTGTTGCAGACGAGTACGGATGTGAAGTAAGCGATAAGCCTATTCCAATCTTTACACAGTCAGGTGATGATAGGTATAACAATTCAGATAAGATGATTTTAAAGGGTGCAGATGTACTTCCTCACGCTTTGATAAATAATGTTGAGGAAAAGCTAGGTAAGCATGGAGAAAAGCTCAAGGACTATGTAGCTTGGCTCAGAGATAGGATTATTAACTGCAGAGCTGATGAAAGCTACTCCCCTGTTATACATATCGATGTTTACGGAACTATAGGAACAGCCTTTGGCAACAATAATTATAAGGAGATGGCTGACTATATCGAAGATTTAGGCGCTACGGCAAAGCCTTTCCATCTTAGAATCGAAGGTCCTATGGACTGCGATAGCAACAGAGAAGACCAAATTGAAGCGCTCTCTGCTCTAACAAAGGAACTTGATAGCAGAGGCTGCGACGTTGAGCTCGTGGCTGACGAGTGGTGTAATACCCTTGAAGATATCAAACTATTTGCGGATAATAAGGCTGGACACATGGTTCAGATAAAGACCCCTGATCTTGGTGGAATCAATAATACAATCGAAGCGGTTCTCTACTGCAAGAGCAAAGGCATAGGTGCTTACCAGGGCGGAACATGCAACGAAACCGACAGAAGCGCTCAGGTTTGTGTAAGCTGCGCTATGGCAACACAGCCAGACCAGATTCTGGCAAAGCCAGGCATGGGCGTAGACGAAGGCTTCATGATTGTGAACAACGAAATGAACCGTATTCTCGCTCTCAGAAAGGCAAGACTTCGAAACTAATAAATAACCTTAAGAACAATAAAAAATGCGTAAGAGAGGGTCTTACGCACCTTATACGCGTATTAATAGGAGGCTCAGGCATGGGCCTTCTATTTTTTTCCGTATTCCTTATCCATCCTAGTCTTAAGCTGATCTAGGAACATCAGAAGTTCATCACTGCAATTTTCCTTAATGACTATAGATCCGTGCTGAGGCGATAGCATCAAATAGAAATTCGTTGGCGTCTCTATTATCTTATATAGCTCCTCATAAAGATATTTATTATCACCTAGCTCGCTATGTCCCTCATAGTAATTATCATAAAAAGTAAGGCTTGTATTTATACCCTGCGTATTTGTATTATCACTATATGCCTTAGTAACCTGCTTCTTCATCATTATATCAAGAACCATAGGCAGCGCTACAACTGCAACAATCATAATGGTTCCGAGCTGTTTGTTACCGCTCCTAAAATTCACTACCGCTAAAATCAAAAGACCAAGCATCATAATGAGTTTAGCTCTTATATATCTCCTGTCCTGTCTCTGCACTGTAAAGGCAAATCTCATGTATTCTTCGAGACTCAAATCAATTCTAGTATTCATACCTTCCATAAAGCACCTCCACTTTTATTATATACTATTAATGTACTCTTTTTCTAGAGCTTTGTCATCAGTAAAGTTTAGATTATTTTGATATAATACTCCAATGTGCAATTAGGGCATCTAGGCTAAATGCTGCATTTGCAGGACTAGTTGATGGAAGCTCATATACCTCTATAACTTGCGCCTTGCAGTTTCTTAACGGAAGCGCACTTCCTTGGTTTCTATAAAAAAGCTGCGCCGCCTTTTTGCCATTTAGCACGATCTTTTCAATAGGCGCATTTTCAAGTATTAAAGAAATATCGCTAGGAGTAACGTTCTTTATACTAGCATCAGATGAGCCAAGGATTTCGCAGGATGCGATTACATCCCAAAGCGCAATCCTATGGGCCGTCAAAAAATCCTTCTTTTCTGACTCACTCTCTGGAACTTGGTCCTTAAATACTTGTGCAAGCACCTTCCAAAACCTGTTTTGTTTATTTGCATAGTAGAAGTTTTCCTCTCTTGATTTGACCGATGGGAAGCTTCCTAGAATCAGTATATTTGATTTTTCATCAAAAAATGGACCTATGTTATGCTCAAACATTTTTCCTCCATATAGATAAAAAAGGCACCGCATCGGCGGTTATCCGTCAATGTGATGCCTCTATAATCATTATTGTAGTTTATATTAGCTTATTTGCTTGCTGCTGCCTGCTGTGCTGCAACCTCAGCTGCGAAATCCTCTTCCTTCTTTTCGATTCCTTCGCCAACCTCAAATCTTACCATCTCAACAACCTTCATTGACTTGCCAATCTTCTTGCTCTCTTCGTCAACGTACTGAGCTACTGTGATGTCTCCGTTCTTAACGAACTTCTGATCAACTAGGCAAACTTCCTTAAGTAGAGCCTTGATCTTTCCTGGGATGATTCTTTCAAGGAGCTCTTCCTTCTTACCTTCGTTAAGAAGCTGGTGCTTAGCAATTTCTGTTTCTGACTCTAGCCAGCCCTTATCAACCTCATCCTCATTTACAAACTTAGGATTCATTGATGCAACCTGCATAGCTACGTCCTTACCAACATACTCGATTTCTTCGAATGTAGCCTCTGTCTCGATACCTACAAGTACACCGATTCTTCCGCCACCGTGGATGTATCCTGTGTAAACAACTCCTGGTGTAGCGCACTTGAAGAAACGTCTGATGTTCATGTTCTCACCGATTTTAGCAATCTTTGATGAAAGGGCATTCTGAAGTGTTCCTTCTCCGTCAAAATCAACGTTCATGAATTCTTCGATATCGTTGTTCTTCTGCTCAAGAGCCTTTGCTGCAACATCCTCAACGAACTGAACGAACTCAGGGTTCTTTGATACGAAGTCAGTCTCAGAGTTAACCTCTACAACTACTGCCTCTCTATGATCATCTGAAAATGCTAGTCTTACAAGACCTTCAGCTGCAATTCTTCCGGCCTTCTTAGCTGCCTTAGCTAGTCCCTTTTCTCTTAGGAACTCTACAGCCTTATCCATATCTCCGTCTGTTTCAACAAGAGCCTTCTTGCAATCCATCATGCCAGCGCCTGTCATCTCACGAAGTTCTTTAACCATTGATGCACTAATAGCCATTTTATCCTCCTCAAATACATTTTGGCTTAGCAAAAGCCAAGCCAAATAAAGTTCATTCTGTCGGTCGCTTATTATTCAGCAGCGACTTCCTCGATATCCTTTGCTTCGCTTGCTGCAGCCTGAGCCATCTGCTCTTCAGCGCTTACGCCCTCGTCAAAGCTCTCACCCTGGTGAGCTTCGATAACTGCATCTGCGAGCTTTCCTGCAAATAGCTTGATTGCTCTGATAGCATCATCATTACCTGGGATGATGTAATCTAGATCATCTGGATCGCAGTTTGTATCTGCAATACCTACTACAGGAATTCCCAAAATCTTAGCTTCCTTAATCGCAATCTTCTCCTTCTTAGGATCAACTACGAACATAACTCCTGGAAGTCCCTTCATCTCCTTGATACCACCAAGGTTCTTCTCTAGCTTATCGCGCTCTGCTGTAAGCTTAGTAACTTCCTTCTTGGATAGCTTATCAAATGTTCCGTTCTCTTCCATCTCGTTGATCTCGTTGAGACGCTTAATTCTTGTGCCGATTGTCTTGTGGTTTGTAAGCATTCCGCCAAGCCATCTCTCGCTTACGAAGTACTCTCCGCATCTCTCAGCCTCGTCCTTGATTGCGTTCTGAGCCTGCTTCTTTGTTCCTACGAAAAGAACAGGCTTACCCTCTGCAGCTACGCTCTTAACGAACTCATAAGCTTCGTCGAACATAGTTACAGTCTGCTGTAAATCTATGATATAGATTCCGTTTCTCTCTGTGAAGATATATGGAGCCATCTTAGGGTTCCATCTTCTTGTCTGGTGACCAAAGTGTACACCTGCTTCTAAAAGCTGTTTCATTGAAATTACTGACATATTGTCCTCCTGGTTTTCCTTCCACTCGGATTCCGCGAGCACATAACTATAGTATCTATAGCACCAAGATGCCGCACACCGGGTGTGAATTATAAAAATATATGGTGGTTCACAGCGAACCACCATATATTATATATAAATTTAGCTATTTCTGCAAGGAATTTCTTAAACATTTCATAGGGAAATTTAATATATTTTCCTATGAATTTCGGTGTCTAAACTATCTTGCGCTCTTCTTTCTATAAACAGCTACTGCTGATGTTAATGATGCTAGAAGAACAAGAGTCATAAGCTGCATATCTGAAGAATCACCTGTGTTTGGCGTAGCTTTTCTGCTAGCTGTTTGGCCCTGTGCCTGTGACCCTGCTACTGCTTGAGTTGAACCTGGCTGCGCTGGGTTAGCTGGCTGCGCCGGATTCACAGCAGGCTGTCCAGGATTTGCTGGATTAGCTGGGTTTGCTGGATTCACAGCAGGTCCCTGAGCTAGGTTTATTGTTGATGTAGCATAACGACCGTTTGCGAATGTCATCGTAACTGTATGTCTTCCTACAGCTAAACCTGATGTATTTATTGAAACGATAGTCGATCCACTCTTTGATGTGTACTTGGTGCTATCTAAAACCTCTCCATCAATTAGAACCTCGTGGAAGTCACTATATTCAGCATCTACTCTTATAGTTGCTGTATCTCCCTGCTTTAGGTCTAGTTCCTTACCCTCTAAAACATTGTACTCTGGATCTAGACCAGAAATCTTAACTAACTTGTCCTTAGCAAATGAAAGCTTCTTATGTGACCACTGATCAAATTTAGTTGATCTAGCTAGCAGGTCAAAGGCCTCGTCAAATTCGCTTACAGGTATTACGAAGTGCAGCTTTCCTGCATCGTCCTTACCTACAAACGCCTGTGACTTAGGAAGCTGAG
This sequence comes from Eubacterium sulci ATCC 35585, assembly GCA_001189495.1. Classification (NCBI taxonomy): domain Bacteria; kingdom Bacillati; phylum Bacillota; class Clostridia; order Peptostreptococcales; family Anaerovoracaceae; species [Eubacterium] sulci. The sequence continues at coordinate 1,286,527 of CP012068.1, forward strand.
CAGATGTATATAGCTTGTCAGGATTTCCGGCTGCGATAGCGCCAGCTGGAGCATCCTTAACCATCTTACCAACATAAAGAGCATCGTAACCAACTCCGCTTAGGTATATGTCTGCAAAGACTGGCTTTCCATTATCAGCAATTGTTAAAGTAGCCTTAACTACTCTAAACATCTTGCTTCCATAAGTATTTGCAATGCCTGCATCATCAGTTTTCTTTGGGTCTCCAGTTACATTGTAAACGCCCTTCTCAAGAGTTTTAGGTTCCGGTGCATTTTCCTTCTTCATGAAATAACCAGTATAGATGTTATGGTCATTCTTAGCCGAAATTCTATCTGTGATAACCGAATTTCCTTTTGTATAGTATTTGCCATCAGTCATTCCAGCTTGCTCATACTCGTCTCCGAGTGACATGCTAAAAACAGCTTCCTTTGTTAGACGATAAGTATATTCATTTCCGTTCTTAGAATATGGTTCTATTACTGTTCCATCCTGAGCATCTGTAATCTTAATATTAGCCTGTGGACTAACTTCTTCTCTTAGGCCATTGTTATCTACCTTTACAGCACCAATTATGAAAACATAGTATGTTCTCTCTAGTGAAACCTTCATACTATACTTGATCCACTTATTCATGCCTTTTGAGTAAGCGGAGAATTCAAACTGCTGACCGATTGGGATAGGCATCTCTGCAGTGGCTTTTCCCTTATCAAAGTTTGCTGATGGCTCTTCAGTTTCTGTTCTAATAGTCTGCTGAACACCATCTACATTGACGCTGTATGCGAGAATGCCCTTTGAAGCAAAAGTCACAACCGCATAAGACTTTCCGTTAACTATGTTAACCTGAGACACTGATACTGCAACTCTCTTCTGCTCAAAATCGAGTTTGATGTCATCGTAGATTCCATCTACGGTTGTAGTAGAATTGCTAAAACTAGCTGTTGTCACTGGTGTCGGAAGCTCATCTGCAAATGCACTCATTGCAGGAAGCATCGCAAATATCATTGCAACAGTCAAAAGTACGGTTAGTAATCTCTGTTTTACGTTACTTTTGTAACTCATTTATACCTCCAAAATATAAAAAAGCGATAACTTATATGTAATCACAACACAATAATTATATCATAATAATATAAAAAAACCAACTTAATCGCCTTGGCGTAAGCTGGTCTTTATCATCATTTATCACTGATTTACTTATCGAGAGTTTCTCTGTTATAGCTTACGAGACCATCGCTAATTTCGTATGCAGCCTGCGAAACAGCTCTGTCGTTAGGACACTCATCTGTCAAAAGTGGATATCCGTCAATGATATCTCTTGCTCTCTTTGCTGCAAGAACAACTAGAGTGTATCTGCTATCTACTTTCTTTCTAATCTCATTTATTGATGGGTATAACATTATTCTTCCTCCCTATACTTTGCAATAATCTCATCTGCTATTTCATCTATTCTGTGATGCTCTGCGTAAATTATGCTCTTTACATTCTTAACTGCATCATCAAGTTCATCGTTTACTATGTAGTAATCGTAGTTCTTAAGCATCTCTATCTCTGTAAGAGCCTTTGCGATTCTCTGATTTAGGCTTTCCTCACTCTCTGTTCCTCTACCTGCTAGGCGATGCTTGAGAGTTGCCAGCGATGGTGGGCATACGAAAATCGTAATACTCTGTGGATAATTTTCCTTTACCTGCATAGCACCCTGAACGTCTATCTCAAGCAGTACATCCTTACCCCAAGTGAGCTTGTCTAGCACCTTCTGCTTAGGCGTTCCATAGTAGTTTCCGAAAACCTCTGCGTGCTCCAAAAACTCACCCTTCTGTATCATATCTTCAAACCTATCGTGATTAACAAAGAAGTAGCTTACTCCTTCAATTTCTCCCTCGCGTGGCTTTCTAGTTGTTGCAGATACAGATATCTCTAAATCGATGTTCTCAAGCAGCTTCTTGCAGATTGTACCCTTTCCGACTCCCGATGGACCCGATAGTACAAAAAGCTTGCCCTTGTTTCCGAAACCTTCCTTGCCTTGCAAAACAGTACTCCTAACCTAATCTTATCAAAATAGAATTATAGCATTTTGCGACTTCATTCTCAAGGCTTAAATGCTATTTTCCTCATAAATTGCATATTTTCTGCCCGTGAGGGCATTTTGATGTAAATAAGCAGCTTACTCTATGTTTTGAACCTGCTCTCTTATCTTCTCAACCTCCGCCTTTATCTTGAGCATTCTCTCGGTTATACTAAGGTCGTTGGCCTTGGAGCCGATTGTGTTAGCCTCTCTGTTCATTTCCTGAACTAGGAAGTCTAGACGCTTTCCGTCAGGCTGACCCTTCTCGTCAATGATTTTCTTCATCTGCTCCATATGGCTGTTTAGCCTTGTTATTTCCTCATCGATGTTGCACTTATCTGCAAATATAGCAGCTTCGAGAGCTATCCTCTCCTCAGATGCAACAGTCGCATCCTCAAGAAGTGTTGCAATCCTATTCTTTAGTCTCTCTGCATATTCTTTAGGCACAGAAGGAGCACGCTCGCTTATCTCGGCAACAAAATCCTTGATGACTTCGCCTCTTTCTAGCATATCCTTTTCTAGCTTCTTGCCCTCTGCAATTCTCATCTCATCAAGATTTATGGCAGCTAGTCTAACTGGCTCTAGGATTGCCGCTAGAACCTCATCCTGATCTTCGACATCTGGAACTATTCTCATAACATCTGGTTGCTGAGCAAGTAAATCTAGACTAAGCTCACCGCTAAGGCCATAGCTTTCCTTTAGTATCTTGAAGTTCTCTACATACTGCTTTGCAACAAGGTCGTTTAGTTTGATAGTTACATCGCTTTCTGTAAGGTTTTCGACCATAACAGAAACATCGAGCTTGCCGCGCTTGATTACCTCTTTGATTGTAGATTTTATTTTCTCTTCAGCAAAGGCATATCGCCTTGCCATTTTTACATTTATATCGCAATACCTGTGATTTACCGATCTTATCTCTACGACTACAGTTCTCTTCTCGTCTGTTACCTCGGCTCTACCGAAGCCTGTCATACTTTTAATCATGTATTCATCCTCGTTTCTGTATGCATATCCATACACAATCATAACACATTTGCAATTGATTGACAAACAAGCATAGTCAAATTAAAATTAAATACATATATTTAAGGAGGATATCCTCATGGCATTTGATGCAATAGTGACAAGAGCAATGGTCAAGGAGCTAAAAGACCAGGCCTTGCTAGGAAAAATAGACAAAATATACCAGCCCGTACGCGATGAGCTGGTTATAAATATACACACCAAAAACGGAAATAAGCGGCTTTTCGCATCTGCATCTAGCAATGCGCCAAGGCTTCATTTTATCGACTATAACACCGCAAATCCTGCAACGCCTTTCGCATTTTGCATGCTGCTTAGAAAGCATTTGTCAGGCGGAAGAATAGTTGCTATCGAGCAAAAGGATTGCGAGCGAATAATTGAATTTTCATTTGAGACCCTAAACGAGCTAGGCTTTACACTAGGCAAGAAGCTCATCTTTGAGATCATGGGAAAACACAGCAATGTTATTTTAGTTGATACCGAAAGCGGAAACATTGTCGATGCAATCAAAAGAGTTTCAATCGACACAAGCCGTGCAAGACAGGTTCTTCCCGGAATGCGATACGAGTATCCGCCTGCTCAGGATAAGATAGCCTTTGATAAACTCACATTCGAGCAGTTTGCAAGCTTTGAACCATCAGCTAAGATTTACCTAAATACGATAGGCGGTATTTCGCCAGCTATTTCTAGAGAACTAGCTAGCAAAGCAGTAAACAGCAAGGAAGATGCCTTTGAGTTCATCAGAGCAGCAGCAGAAATCGGAGAGACTTCTGAAGGTGCAGGAGCTTGCACTTCTATTAAACCAGTCATATATTTTGAGGACGAGGAATGCACAAAGCCTCTTGACTACCATGTGATGCCACTTGGAGAGCTCGAGAGTTCTGCATATCCAAAGCACTTTGATAACATTAGCCTCTGTATAGATAACTTCTTCTCAGGCAAGATAAATTCAGGTCTAGTAAAACAGCGCTCTCACGACCTTTACAAGAAGGTTCAGTCCATGCATGATAAGGCTCTTCTCAAGAAGCAGAAGCTTTCCGAGGATTTAAGTTCCGCTCAGGACTCAGAATATTTGAGGCTATATGGAGAAATTCTTACAGCTAACCTTCACGCTGTCAAAGCAGGAGCAAGCAAGGTCAAGCTTCTAAACTACTATGATGGAAGTGATATAGAAATCCCGCTAGATACGAGATTTTCAGCATCAAAGAATGCACAAATATATTTTAAGAAGTACGGAAAATCAAAGACAGCTATAAAGGAAAAGACTTCCCAGCTAGAAGAAACGCAAGTGGATATCGATTATCTCGACTCGGTTCTGAGCTTCCTGGATGAACTCGAAAGCCCCGAGGATATAGAGGCAGTCAGAACAGAGCTTGTAGAAGGTGGATACCTGAAACCGAGAAAGCTCAAGGGCAAACTTCCTAAGTTTAAGCCTAGCCCTCACAAATATAAATCGCCTTCTGGTTTTGATATTCTCGTCGGCAGAAACAACAAGGAAAACGATACTTTGACGCTGAAGACTGCATCAAAGAGCGATATCTGGCTCCACACCAAAGACATCCCAGGTTCACACGTAATCCTAAAGACAGACGGCGAGGAAGCTAGTGCTGATGATATCTACTGCGCAGCAGCAATTGCCGCTTGGCATAGCAAGGGCAAGGAATCTGCAAATGTGGCAGTCGACTATGTACCAGTAAAATACGTCAAAAAGCCATCTGGCGCAAAGCCTGGTATGGTTATATTTACAAATAACCATACGGTATATATAGACCCAGCACTACCAAAAAAGAATGACTAAATCGAAACGACCTCCGGAGCCTAACCCTGGAGGTCATTTAATTCATCCTGATTTTACTTTGTTATCTCACTTCTAGCTTTTGATAGGAATCATCTCTCTAATCGCGAGCATTTTCTTATCAGTCTCTGCTATGGTATCTGCACACTCCTTTAGCATAGCCATAATTTCACCAGCGTTTTCAATATCCTGCTTGTACTTCATTTTATGCTCAAGGCTAGCCCAATAGTTCATGGCTACTGTTCTTATCTGAACCTCTACACGCATAGGCAGCTTCTCATCCGAGAAGAAAACTGGAATTTCAATTATCATATGGTAGCTTCTATATCCATTTGGCTTAGGATTTTTGATGTAGTCCTTGACCTGAATCAGCCTTACATCATCCTGTCTTGCTAACATCTTTGCCACCTTGTAAATGTCATCGATGAAGCCACATATTACTCTGATTCCAGCTACGTCGTTTAGATTTTCCTGTATTGAACTTAATGTGAGTTCGTCTCCCTGACGCTCTAGCTTTTCAAATATGCTTAGAGTCTTCTTGCGCCTTGAGAGTATGCTGTTTATAGGGTTTTGATGTCCAAGTAGCGATAGCTCATCGTTGAGTATCTCTAGCTTGGTTCGCACTTCTCTTATCGCAGACTCATATCTCATAAGTAGAATATCCAGCTCGTACATAAATGCCTTGGCTTCATCTGGATCCTTTGGTAGATATTTAGTTATGAGTCCTTGCATGGTCTCTGCTTTTGTTCTCATTGCTATTTCCCCCATATAAATTCAATTAGTAACTTGTCAACTTCCTCGTTTTCGTGAAGACTACTGTGCTTTCCGCCCTTGCCTTTGATAAGCTCCTCCCTATAGGATTTTGCTCGCTCCTTTACCAAATATCTCAAGCTTTTGGATGAGATTATGCTGACAGAGCCATCTCCTCCATCCCCCCTGTCTCCAAAAATATTAAGCACATCTATCTGATTTTCTGGATAAAGATTTCTGATTTCGGTAAGTTCTTCATAGCTTTGCGTCATTATGTTCGGCTTTCCATCCTCTTTATCAAGCACGGTGTTCTCATCAAAGTCATAGCCTAGGATTCCATCAAAATGTCCCGCTATATTAACCTGCTTAACCAGCTTAGGAAGCGATTTATATCCACTGTTATCCAGTAAATAGTACATGATAGACATATTTCCCATGGAGTGGCCTACCATATTCATCTCTGTAAAGCCGTATTCGCTTTGCAGCTTCCTTACAACTGCTAAGGCATATCTTCCATCCTGACGATAATTAGGATTCTTATTGTCCTCATAGTTTACAAGTACAATTGGATTTATCGCGCCCTTTTCTATCTTGCCTTTGAGCGTAACTTTACCGGATTTATCGACCTTTGCCTCTATTACAGTATTAGTTACACCGCTTTTCACAGCAGCTCTTGCCATATGTTTTTCGGCCAAACTGCTTGAACCAAAACCATGAAAAAACAAAGTAGGACGTGTCGACTGCACGTACTTTGTTGAAGGCTCCCTGTTATATATGATTGCGCTTTCGATTCCGTAGGCAGCTGCTACGACAATAAAAATTAAACATAAAACAAGTAGTATTTTCTTTAATTTCCCTAAACGGAATTTTTTATCTTTCATTTACTTACCTATACCTATCACACCATTATTATACATAAAAATCATCTGTATGTCAGTAATAAGCTCTACATAAAACATACCCCTTTTGCTGATTTATTTAGCAAAAGGGGTATGCTTTTTTCTTTGTTTATATCATAGAACGATTTATCAATCGGCTAACCACATATTCGGTCAATTTTAGCTACACTGCCTGCTCTGTTGCAATACGCGACTTGCGCGCCTTTAGTGCTGCCTTTCTCAGACGTAAAACTATATAGCTTCCGTATATAAGCGTGTAGATAATTATACCTGATAGATGTGCTTTCACATCTGCCGAGTACAGCACCATTATATGCACATATATTCCAATAAAGAATGGATATGCTAGGCGTTGTACATTTTTCCACGTCTTACCTTTCATTTTGCGCCTAACAAATTTGAACGATGTGATAAAGAGAGGAACCAGCATTGCCAGAAGGCACAGTGTGATAATTGACGCTATCATCTGTCTTGTAGACATAGCCTTTGGATTTGTGAATAGCATCGTAAAATATGTAACACCGAATATCACGTTGTGGCTAAGAACAATCAAGCTACCAATGATTGATATTTCCCCACGCACGCTCATAAGCTTTCTCGACAGCTTATTGTGTTTTGTAATAGTCCCAAGAAACATAACAACCATGAATGTAGCGGTTGAGAAAATTCCCCTGGCGAATATATTCATAAAGTATTCATTGAACCATTCCGGAAAGTTTTTGTCATATCCCATATTGAAATAGAACACGACCATACCGCACCACACATAAATTCCTGTGTAGAACAAACCCGGATGTTTCTTTATAGCATTGGCTGAAACCATATAAAATACAGCAGTCAGCACTATTCCGATAATTAAAGTCACTGTCCCATCCTTTCTTTTTCAACTGTAGCTGGAGCAGTTACCTGCTCCGCTAGCTTTTGTGCTTTTTCGTTGCCGATATTATTAAAGTTAGCAGACTGACTGCTCTGATTTTCGATTGTAGGTGTTTCTAAATTCGCTATGGCTATAGCAGATCTATGCGAATAGTTCTCGTTTGAAACATTGCTCGGTTTTGTTTCGTCCTTAACAGGGTTTTTCACATCAATCATAACAGTCGCTTTACCGTTTTTCTCTATTCCATCTACAGAAAACTCAAGAACTGCCTTCGTTATGCCCTTCTTACTGAGGTCTGGCTTCTGCTTTATGCTTACATTTACAGAACCATCTGATGGTATGTTGCTGAACAGAGCTTTGTAATCATCAAGTGTTGGCTCTTTACCATCTACAACTAGTGGTTTACTACTTAGTCTCTGTGGTGTAAACGCTATTCCGCCATCTTCATCATCATCTGCTATTCCGTCACGGTCTTTATCTATGTAAATCCAGTACTTGTACGTTCTAACCAGCATCTTTCCGTTCTTCTTTGCCTTGAACTTCAGAGTCACTGTCTTGAACATACCTCCATCGCCGTCCCAGTTACCATCTTCTACAACTGGTGTTCCCGTGATGTTAGTTCCATCAAAGCTAAGGCCCTTTGGAAGTCCTTCAATCGTGGTCTGCATCTCTGCATCTTTATCTAGGCTCCTAACTGTTGCTGGTTTTATCGGCTTGCGCTCAGTCCACTTTGGTCTTCCCGGTTCATCAAGATCAGTCTCAATCACCTTGCTGTCAACCTCTACCTCAGGTAGTGCTGGCTCTCCGCCACCATCCTTAACAGGGTTCTTCACATCAATCATAACAGTTGCTTTACCTTTTTTCTCTATTCCATCTACAGAAAACTCAAGAACTGCTCTCGTTATGCCCTTCTTACTGAGGTCTGGCTTCTGCTTTATGCTTACATTTACAGAACCATCTGACGGTATGTTGCTGAACAGAGCTTTGTAATCATCAAGTGTTGGCTCTTTACCATCTACAACTAGCGGTTTACTACTTAGTCTCTGTGGTGTAAACGCTATTCCGCCATCTTCATCATCATCTGCTATTCCGTCACGGTCTTTATCTATGTAAATCCAGTACTTGTATGTTCTAACCAGCATCTTTCCGTTCTTCTTTGCCTTGAACTTCAGAGTCACTGTCTTGAACATACCTCCATCGCCATCCCAGTTACCATCCTCTACAACTGGTGTTCCCGTGATGTTAGTTCCATCAAAGCTAAGGCCCTTTGGAAGTCCTTCGATTGTGGTCTGCATCTCTGCATCTTTATCTAGGCTCCTAACTGTTGCTGGTTTTATCGGCTTGCGCTCAGTCCATTTTGGTCTTCCAGGTTCATCAAGATCAGTCTCAATCACCTTGCTGTCAACCTCTACCTCAGGTAGTGCCGGTTCTCCGCCACCATCCTTAACAGGGTTCTTCACATCAATCATAACAGTTGCTTTACCGTTCTTTGTTATTCCATCTACAGAAAACTCAAGAACTGCTCTCGTTATACCCTTCTTACTGAGGTCTGGCTTCTGCTTTATGCTTACATTTACAGAACTATCTGACGGTATGTTGCTGAACAGAGCTTTATAATCATCAAGTGTTGGCTCTTTACCATCTACAACTAGTGGTTTACTACTTAGTCTCTGTGGTGTAAACGCTATTCCGCCATCTTCATCATCATCTGCTATTCCGTCGCGGTCTTTATCTATGTAAATCCAGTACTTGTATGTTCTAACCAGCATCTTTCCGTTCTTCTTTGCCTTGAACTTCAGAGTCACTGTCTTGAACATACCTCCATCGCCGTCCCAGTTACCATCTTCTACAACTGGTGTTCCCGTAATGTTAGTTCCATCAAAGCTAAGACCCTTTGGAAGTCCTTCAATCGTGGTCTGCATCTCTGCATCTTTATCTAGGCTCCTAACTGTTGCTGGTTTTATCGGCTTGCGCTCAGTCCACTTTGGTCTTCCAGGTTCATCAAGATCAGTCTCAATCACCTTACTGTCAACCTCTACCTCAGGTAGTGCCGGCTCTCCGACACCACCGTCGCCGCTGCTGCTTCCGTTATCAACGACAAGGTCTTTATCAGCTTCTATGCCTGAAAGCTGGAATTCCACATGTATTATCTTAGGAGCATTAGGATTTTCGTCTTTATTAAGAGTATATTTTACCTTCTTATTTACAGGTTTTTTATCAGGGGTATACTCATAGCGATGTCCACTCTTTGAAACAACGCGAAGCTTAACTGTTTCGAACTCGAACGATAAAGGAGCATCAACAATCTGTTGGTTATCAATTTTACGGATATCAGCAGGGTCTTCCTTAATATTTTTAACCTTGTACCACTTTGAACCGTCAGCACTGTATTCCAGTCCGACAATATAATCCTTGCTATAATTTCCAACCAAAATCCTAAAGGTATCATATGAAAGTGATTCCTTATGAACTACCTTTGCTTTGATTATCTTCTTATCAGCATATGATTTTAGATCACTTCCATTTTCGATAGCTTTGCCGTCCTCATCTGTTATGCTGAGTCCACTAGCTGCGAAATCTTTCCACTCGACTTCCTTAACAGAGCCGTCCTTCTTAACAACCTTAACCTTAAGTTCCGAGAAGTCAACGGAGTCGCCCTTGTTAACTTCTACTGTCTTGGCCTTTGGCTCAAGGATTGAGATTTCCTTTACATCAGAGTTGGTTTTGTAATCATTTGCTGACTTATTAGCAGCTTCCTTTGTCGCCGCCGAAATTCCGCTCGCACTCACGGTAGCTCCTGTCACACTGTCAAACATTTTCTTTCCGGCATAGCGTTCACCCATGTATGCCTTTACAGCACGTGACATAATAGCTATATCTGATTCTGTATTATTCCCTGAGAATCCGCTGAGCATATCTGCATACTTATTTCCAAAAAGCTCCTTTACTTTTGCCTTTGGATTCCTACTATTTCTAATAGCTTCAAAATACTCACGGTAAAGTCCCATCTTAGCGATATTCCAACGTCCGTCCTTGCCTTTTAGGAACGGAAGTAATCTCTCTGCCTTACTCCTAAACGGACCCATGTCATCACGGTAGTCAGCACCTGCTCCTACTCTTACATCGACAATCTCGCCATCCTTGACAGTTATATAAGTCTTGATTCCTCCCGGATTATTATACCCAATACCGATGCCGGTGTATTCACCGTCCTTAAGCTTGTCTTTAGGATAGTGTCTGCGAAGAGCTTCGTCTACATATGACGGTTCTCCTGTTTCAGGGTTTACAGATGGGTTCGTACCATTGCCATTTTCAGGTGTATTGCTGTTTCCACTATTATCCGGTTTATTGGCAATATTTATATCAGAAATACCAGCTTTTGACAGAGCATCTCTTACAGCGTCAATAATACCGCGACTTGAATAAGTGGCACCAGATACAGTATCTATACTACTTCCCTGCTTACCTATCATTTTGCTGATTACAGCTTTAGCACGGTTAAAGTAAGGTGCATCATCACTATATGAAAGTATTTCAACATTAACGACGTTTCCGCCTGATACAGTTACACGAACACTAATCGGTCCATTGAAACCCTGACCGGTTCCAGCATAAACTCCATCCTTTAAGTTGGTATTTGCAATGGAAAATGTTCCTCCTGCATTACCTCTTCTGCTATTTGCTTTGCTTACATCATTCTTTGCAATTGATATTTTTGCTTTCTGCTTAGAGCCCGCTTTATGAAGCGCATCAGCAACAGCTTTCTTTATTGCATTCGACGATATAGTCGCTCCTGAAACAGAGTCAACATCTACACTACCACTGCTTAGAATCTTATCTATGACAGCTTTTGCTTTGTTAAAATATTCAGGTGTTTCTGTTTGAGATATAACTTTGATATCTGTCAGCTTTCCATCCTTGATGGTAATACGGACAGTAAGAGGGCCGCCGTAACCGGTTGCAGTACCTTCGTATTCTCCATCCCTAAGATTGTCCGTTGAGACTTCTGAGCCTACAGCTTGTTCCTTGGCCTGTTCCTTTGCCTGTTGTTTAGCAATGGAGTTACGCTTCTCAACAGTCTGTACGGTTGAATACACCATAACTATCGTTACAGCTACAGCCACAATGAAAGCGATAGCTCCCTTGATACCATTTTTTTTCATTATTCCTCCTGCTCCTTATCATGTGTATTTTATTTTTTTATGTAATTTAGAGGCATTTAAAAAGAGTTAGTTTCTACAAACTAACTCTTAACTATTGTACAAGAACACTTGCAAATGTGCAATGATTTTTGAACTGATATTATACTTTTTTTGTAAAGTTTAAATTATGCACTGCAAAGATTCTTTTTTGATGCAATAGATTGTTCTATCATGCATAGCTTCTTTCATGCATAGCTATTCAAGAACAAAATCTCTGATTGTCTCAATGACCTTTGATCCATCTGCCTCAGGACCGCCGTTATGGATTTCATGATAGTAGCCATCCCACTCTGTGTATGTGAAGTTAGCAGCATTTTCGTTTTGCCTAGCAATTTCTCTTGCACCTTCTACTGCACAGATTTTATCTGCGCTTCCGTGCATCAAAAGCGTAGGCTTAGCATCAGCCCTTCCATTTGACTCATGAGTTCCATCAAAAAGAGCATTTCCTATATCAAAGCCATCGACTGCGCACTGCATAGTGATAAATGGATGTACTAGTGGATCTGTATCATAAGACTTAACAATCTCTATATTTCCTAGATCACTTGCACTACAGCCAGATGAAATTGCCTTCTTAGGCATGAGTTTTGCTCCAGCTTTGACAACGACATATAGCGGCTTTGGAATTGGCTTAACAAGCTTAACCCAAGGTGCTGAAATAATGTATTTGCAAGGAAGCTCATTCTTTGCTCCCCTGTTTCTATAGTCTAGACAGATATTTCCGCCCATGCTATGTCCATAGAGAACTATATCAACACCTGGATACCTCTCAGATGCGAAATCTAGCATAGCTGTCACAACATCAAGTACATATGCCCTAGGTGCTGCGTGCCCACGATTTCCTTCAGATAGTCCATGTCCAGGAAGATCGACACCGATTACAGCAATGCCCGCCTCGTTTAGGATCTTTGCCATCCTATCATATCTCCCAACATATTCACCTATTCCGTGAATTATGCACATCACTTTACTTGGATTTTCAACATCCCATGTGTATGCAACAGTCTTTGTCTTAGTACTTTTCAACACTATATTATCGTACATGTCTAGCTTCCTTTCTATTCCATTTAGATATCAAAATATCCCAAAGATATTTTATCACATTTTCCTTGCTATAATTTCTTCCCCAAACTATACTTGCCATTAGGCTAAACCGAAAAACAAAAGGGGGTATTTTATGAACTTTCAGTGCTCATTATGCGGAAACATCTTTCACAACATAACCTTTAGGGGCGGTTATATATGCGAAGACTGTTTGAGCTATATTAAATCCGAAGCTGATAGTATCTAGCTGCTTCCATTACTTTAAAACTACTAAATTAGACAATCTTAATTAAATCGAATTCACCTAGGTTAAGCCATGGGGAGATATTCTCCCCTCTATTTTAGTCCCGCAAGTCTCTTAGCTTTTTCTACAGCCTTTGTGAAGTATTCTGGCGGCTCACTATCAAAGCTTATGGTTTTACCAGTCCTTGGATGAATGAATTCTAGGTGCGCGGCATGAAGGATTTGTCCGTCTGCACCGAATCTATCCTTCTTTGACCCGTAGAGCGTATCTCCAACAAGTGGATGACCTATGCTTGTGAGATGAACTCTTATCTGGTGAGTTCTGCCAGTCTCTAGTATAGCCTTTATCAAAACTATATTTCCAAAGCGTTCCATAACCTCGTATCTAGTCAGTGCCCTCTTTGGGTTCTCCCCGTCTATTGCACGTCTCAATCTATTTTTGCTGTCTCTCCCTATAGGTCTATCTATCTCACCGCTATCGTCAGGAAAATTATTATATACTAGAGCGTAATACCATCTTTTGATGCTATGCTCACTAAACTGCTCTTTAAGTGAATCAAAGGCAAGCTTTGATTTTGCTACAACTAGTATTCCGCTGGTATCCTTGTCTATTCTATGAACTATGCCTGGTCTATCAGTTTCTCCTAGTGCCCTTAGATTTTCACCCACATGATATAAAAGTGCATTTACTAGGGTACCGCTATAATTGCCAGCACCGGGATGTACAACCATCCCCCTAGGCTTATCTATTACTATGATATCTTCATCTTCATAAACAATATCAAGTTCTATATTCTCTGCCTCTGGGATATACTCACCCTCTACAGATATTGTCACTTCAATGCTATCGCCTGTCTTTAGCTTATATTTTTTCTCCTCACAGATAGTTGAATTTACGAGAACTTCTTGCTTACTAAATAGCTTTTGAATCTGGCTTCTTGAAAGCTCCTCTATCTTGCTTCCAAGGTAGGCATCTATTCTTTTTCCGGCATCGGATGACTCTATAGAAAAGCTATACTTTGTTACCTTTGCTTCGCTCATCTATTCTACCTCTTTCTCTGACTTGTCATCTTTCATAAAGAAAAGAACATAGATAATCAAAATTCCGCAGCCTAGGCAAACAGCAATATCCGCTATATTGAAAACTGGTGGAAATATTGAAAAGCTAAGCATATCAGTTACATAACCAAGAAGGAATCTATCTATCAAGTTTCCTATTCCGCCAGCAATAATGCAAAGCAACGCAACTTTAAACATAGCTCCCTCAGATTTCATTTTGCGTAAAAAAAATGCAGCTCCGATGATTGCTATAATGGATACGGCAATTAGGAACGCCTGCTTTCCCGCAAATGAACTGAATGCAGCGCCATCGTTTTGAATATATCTGAGTTCGAAAAAGTCGCCTATTACACTCACCGACTCGTTCACACTAAAAAGACTTCTAATCGCATACTTGCTAAGCTGGTCGCAAGTCACAATCGCAATTACAAGTAAAATTCCCCACATAATAAATTACGGGGCAAAATTGCCCCGCCTCCATCCTTAGTTTAGATTTCGTCTAAATCTTCGACATTACCCTTGACCTTGTTCTCAGCCTTCTGTATCAATTCCTCGATATCCTTGCTGTTAAGGGCAACTGTTTCCTTTGGAACACCAATTTTAGTCTCCATATGCTCAGGAACAGTCTCGATTATCTTAGTTTCATCAAAGCTCTCACTTTCATTAGTATCACCGGCTACACTTCTCTCAAGCTCCTTGAGAATATCGCTGCTAGCATCCTCCTTAGTGAGTTCCTCTGTACGAAGTACACTGCTTGGAAGCTTTGATTTATCGACAGGAGAAACGAACAGTTCCTTCTCAAGATCTGATAGAAGGTCGCCTCCCTTATCATCGATATGATCGATTTCATCTCTCAAGAGCTTCTTATATCTTGCTCTGAACTGCAAAATCTTATCTCTTAGCTGAGCGCTTTCGTTTCCGTAGTGTGATGCTGAATCCTTAGCATCTCTAACTATCATCTCAGCATCTAGCTTAGCATTTTTGATGATTATCTCAGCTCTCTTCTCAGCGCTTTCTGATATATCCTTCATAAGCTTCTTAGCTGTATCAATTGTGTTCATAACGTTGACCTGAGAGCGCTTGTAGTCTTCGTTCTGCTCCTTAAGCTCAGCGTTTTCGTTTCTTAGTGCAAGCAGTTCCTGCTGCATTATCTCAATGTCCTCAATGATAAGATCTAGAAATTCATCGACCTCGTCAGCATTATATCCGCGTATCTGCTTGGAAAATTCTTTGTTTTCTATTTCTAATGGTGTAATCATAAATACTCCTTACATCATAAATCTATTTATCGCTAAAAGAATAACTCTCGTCACTAGCTGAACTAAAATCACTGCAGCTAGGAGAGAAAAATCAAACATTCCTGTGTTGAAATGCTTTGATAAGAGATTTCTGCATGGAGCCACTATAGGCTCTGTCAGCATAACTACTATATCATAAATTCTTCTAGCAGACGAATATGGATCTGCTGCAAACCAGCTGAGTATTGCTCTAGCGACAAGTAGCGTTACTAGTAGGTTCCCGAACCTCATCACTGCATACGCTAAAATGCTAGGCATGCCTTACCTCCAAGGGTTCTTGTCGTCCACATCAGCAACATTGCTTATGCTAGGCTGCTGAGCTGAAACTGCAACATTTTCTGGTGCAAAAATAAAGATATTGTTAGCGATCTTCTGTACGTTACCGCTTAGTGCATATGTAGCACCGCTTAGGAAGTCAAAAATCTTACGAGCAGATTCTGTCTCTAGTTTCTCAAGGTTGATGATAACTGGCTTACGTGCCTTTAGGCAGTCAACTAGCTTGGTGCAATCTTCATATCCCTTTGGCTCAATCAAAATGAGCTTTAATGAACTTGTATTTGTCACTGAAAACCTCTTTTCTGTTCCTCTATATGAGCTGGAACTTGACATTCTTTCACTTGTATTAATAGATTCAGGTTTCTTAAAAGAAGGCATAATCTTCGTCTCTTTTTCTGTTTCACGGACGATCTTTCTCTTTGCCTCCTCTAGCTCCTGCTCTGTGACAATTTCATCGTCTTCAATTTCTTCCATGCCTATAACTTTCATCAATGAATCTTTGAATCCCATTTGTTTCTCCTTAATTAACTTATCAATTGACTTAGACTAATTTACTTATTTATTTTTCCTCTTGGCGATAATTTCTTACGCCAAAGATTGCTGTCCCAACTCTGACCATGTTAGAGCCTTCTTCTATCGCAACCTCAAAGTCACCGCTCATACCCATGGATAAAAATTCGAAATCAACTGCTTCTCTCTCATCACCCTTATATCTATCAAAGATTTCCTTAACCTCTGCGAAATAAGGTCTGCAATCGTTTACATCCTCCTCAAAAGGAGCAATGCACATGAGTCCCTTAATCCTTACGGACTTACACTCGTTTACTATATCATCTATCAAAGAATCTACCTCTGTTGATTTGATACCGAACTTAGATTCCTCTTCAGCTGAATTAACCTGTATCAGAATATCCATCGTTCTTCCGATAGCTGAAGAGCGCTTATCTATCTCCTTAGCTAGCTTGAGTGAATCAACGGAGTGAATCATAACGACCTTATCGACAATGTACTTTACCTTGTTAGTCTGAAGATGTCCTATTAAATGCCATCTCGCCTCACCGACAGCCTCGTACTTGTTGAGTATCTCCTGAACCTTGTTCTCAGCTATGTCAGTTATACCGGCATCGAGTGCCTCGTTTATTTCAGCAGGTGTATGAAGCTTAGTAACAGCGATGAGCTGAACCTCATCCTTGCTTCTGCCTACTCTTTTGCATGCATTCTCAATCTGTGCTTCTATTTCTAAAATATTATCCTTAATTGACATCGAATCACTTCCCTTATGGACGCTTGATTACATCGGAAAATGGGTCAAGAGTCCTCACCTTATTCTGGTCCTTGTCAGTATAATATGAATCGGAAACTACAACCTTATCGCCATCTTCTCCAATTACATTAACTGGCACAAATTTTTGTTTACCTTTTTTGTCTTTTACATAAACACCGGTCTTCCCATCGAGCTTGGTAATGCTGCTCTTCTCGAGTATAAGACCTCTAGCATTAAATGTCGTCAATCGTATAGGTACACTTCTCATTGAACCTATACCATCAAAGTATCTGTTCGACTCAAGGAGAAGCTTAGTTTTACCACCTGACTTACTTACCTCAACGACCTTCATCTGGATTAGATCTGAGTCTTTCTGTGCAATATCCCTATCCTTCTCAGGATTAAACATCACATCTATAGTAGCACCCTTCTCGTACTTCTTAGCTGAGCCATTTCTCACAAATGCCACAATGTACCATTTGGTTCCATCTACTATCTTAAACAAAGGATATCCCTTATGCGCCGTGCTCTCTGGAAGCTTGATAGCCTCAATCTTATCTAGTGAGGAAAAAAATTTCTCATCAGCTGACTTTGCATATTTCAAAGTGAGCTTGCTCTCCATACCGTCCACATAGTAAGAAACAAGCCCTCCTTCTGTCACCTTGTAATCAGCAACGCTTATCATCTTGCCCTTGAGCTTATTCTTAACTTTGGTAAACTCATCTGATTCCTCAGGTTCCTTACCATCGCTCACCTCAACAGCAGCAGTACCCTTTCGGATAAGCTCTCCCTCCTTAGAAAGACGGTTTAGCTTACCATTAGCTGTGGCCTCATAAACAGATTCATTACGAACCATGTATCCAGTGGTGTCATCGTATATTGATAGTTCACCGTACTCAGCTACATAGCTCACCTTCATCAGATTGCCTACACCTGGTACTACATAGATGATAATCATCAGCAGAATGCACAAAATAGCGAATATGAAAATTCCCTTATTTTTCAATCTAACCATACGTATATATTACATCATTTCAGAAATTTTTCCAATACTTTGAGCTCATCTTTTGACAATTCACCACGATTGTTCACATATTGTTCAAAAATCTCTGGTCTACGTGCTTTTGTAAGGGCTAGAGACTGCTCAAACTTCCATAAAGCGATGAGTTTATGGTTACCCGAAACTAAAACCTCAGGCACATCCATTCCTCTATACGAACGAGGCTGGGTGTACTGCGGATATTCCAAAAGCCCTGAGTATATCGATTCATCAAAAGCAGATGCCTCCTTAGGAAGTACATCTGGCACCATTCTTGAAACCGTGTCTATCAAAACCATAGCAGCAAGCTCTCCGCCAGTTAAAATATAGTCTCCTATCGACACCTCCTGCATATCCCAAGCATCGATTATTCGCTGGTCTATACCTTCATAGTGACCACAGAAAACAGTGATTTCCTTCTCGCTAGCAAATTCCTCAGAAAGCTTCATATCTAGAATTTTGCCACGAGGCGACATATAGATATTTCTAGTGTTTGCTGCACCTACGCTTTCAAGCGCACGAAAAGCTGGGTCAGCCATCAAAACCATGCCGTGCCCACCTCCAAAAGGATAGTCGTCAGCCTTGCTGTGCTTATCTTGACTGAAATCCCTTATATTCACAATATTAAACTCTAGGATGCCCTTATCAGCTGCACGTCCAAGCATACTGCTTGTGAGCGGAGCAAACATCTCTGGAAAAAGAGTCAAAATATTAATCTTCATTATCTCATTCCCTCTATGAAATTTATGTAAATTCTTCCTGCCACAACATCTATATCTTTAATGAATTCCTTAACAGCAGGAACAAGAATCTCAGAACCATCTTCAGTTTTTATCAAATAGATATCTTGAGCTGTATTCTGAATTACATCATCAAGCACGCCGACAAGCGAGTTATCTTTTGCATCAAAAACTTCAAGACCAATCAAATCCTTGATATAGTATTCACCCTCATCTAGATCTGCTAGCATGCTCTCGTCAATATAACAAAGCTTATCCTTTAGTAGTTCAGCATCATTGCGCGTATCAACACCATTTAGCTTAAGCGCTGCTGTGTTCCCCTTAGGCGACCTGACTTTTTCGACATCATACTTTGTCTTATTCTTTCCGATATAAATATACTCAAGTTCTGCAAGCTTCATTGGATCATCGGAAAAGCTATAAAACTTCACCTCACCTTTGATTCCGACGGCAGTAACTATCTTGCCGATTTCAATTTCTTTCATATTTCTCCTAAAAATTTAAGCACATGAAAGCAGGCGTTTAGCGGACCTAGATCATATGCTCAAAATAAAGTTCTTATTAAGTTATAGGGTTTCGCCTTGTTCTTCCGTTACTGTCTCAGCAACTTCGCCCTGCGGCTCTGAAACGATATCAACCGTAACCTTAGTGTTGCTTTTAATAGCGGCAGCTTTGACCACCGTGCGAAGAGCTCTGGCAATTCTTCCCTGTTTACCAATCACCTTGCCCATGTCATCCTTTGACACCTGCAGGGTTATCAGCATGCCCGTATCACCTGTCGATTCGCTAACCTGCACGTCCTGAGGCTTGTCGACTAGTGCCTTGGCAATCATTTCTACCAGATTAGTCATTTTAGCACCGCTTTCTTATTCGATGACACCGGACTTCTTAAGTAGCATTCTTACTGTATCTGTTGGCTGCGCACCATTTCCTAGCCACTTGTTTGCCTTCTCAGCATCAATCTTGATTACTGCTGGTTCCTTTAGTGGATCATAGTATCCGATTTCCTCGATAAATCTTCCGTTTCTTGCATTACGTGAATCTGCAACTACTACTCTGTAGAAAGGCTTCTTGTGAGCACCTAATCTCTTCAATCTAATCTTTACCATAACTATTTCCTCCTTATTTGAATCTCTTTATTTACCTTATATTTTTCCGGATTTCCGGCTATTGGTCTGTTTATCGTGGTCTATCAAAAGTATCTAGCCCTGATATAGCAAGCCTTTTAGAAAAGACCCTTAAAGAGCTTGCCGCCCTTCTTCATAGCATTCGGATTCGCAAATTGCTTCATCAGCTTCTTGGATTCCTCATACTTGCTAATCACCTTGTTTACACTGTTTACGGTTTGTCCAGATCCAGCTGCAATTCTCTTGCGTCTTGAAGCATTTAGCAATCCTGGATTCTTACGCTCAGCCACAGTCATGGAGCGGATTATAGCCTCCATGGTTCTGAATTCCTTCTCACCCTTGGCTATATCGGCCTCACTAATCTTCCCGCCACCCATTCCTGGGAGCATATCCATAATCTTAGCAAGTCCCCCCATCTTGCGAACCTGTCCCATCTGCTCGAGGAAGTCCTCAAGTGTAAACTGGTTCTTACGAATCTTACGCTCTAGCTTTTCGGCTTGTTCCTCATCGTAGGCCTGCTCAGCTCTCTCAATAAGTGAGAGCATATCTCCCATGCCTAGGATTCTGCTTGCTAGACGGTCTGGATGGAAGGGCTCAAGCGCATCTGACTTTTCTCCAGTTCCAAGGAACTTGATAGGCTTACCAGTTACCTTCTTAGCTGAAAGCGCCGCACCACCTCTTGAGTCACCGTCCATCTTGGTCATGATGATTCCATCGATTCCAAGCTTTTGGTTAAATCCATCAGCAGCGTTTACCGCATCCTGTCCTGTAAGAGCATCGACTACGAGAAGTATCTCATGAGGTCTTACCGCAGACTTCATGCTTGCAAGTTCCTCCATCAGATTCTCATCTATCTGAAGTCGTCCTGCTGTATCTATAATCAAAACATCAAAGCCCTTACGCTCTGCATCTTCCTTTGCTGCCAAAGCAATCTGCACAGGATCTTTGCTCTCTCTCATCGTGAAAACCGGTGTGTTAACCGACTTGCCGACAACCTCGAGCTGGTCAATAGCTGCAGGCCTGTAAATATCACAGGCTACTAGCATAGGCTTCTTACCGCTTTGCTTTAGGAATGAAGCTAGCTTACCGCAGGTAGTAGTCTTACCTGTACCCTGTAGACCTACCATCATCAAAACGGTAAATCCTGAAGGCGAATATGTCAGCTTACTTCCGGATCCGCCCATCAAATCGATGAGCTCGCTATTTACTATCTTTATAATCTGCTGCGCAGGTGTGAGACTCTGGAGTACCTCTGCTCCCAAGCACTTCTCCTTGACTATCGCAACAAATTCCTTAACTACCTTGAAGTTTACATCGGCTTCTAGTAAGGCCAGCTTGACCTCTCTCATTGCCGCATTGATATCAGACTCTGTGATAACGCCCTTGCCCTTTAATTTGGAAAAGGCATTTTGTAGTTTATCTGAAAGGCTCTCAAATGCCATAATTATCCTCCATTAACTAATCAAGTTCATCTATCAGTTCTGCCGCTTTTGCTAAACATCTATCAAGCTCATCCTTGCTCTTACGCTCTACCATATCCTTCGCTAATAAATCTCTAGCTTCAGATATGTAAGTTCTGAGCTCATCTGCTAGTTTCTCCTTTCGAAGGAAATCAGCTAGTATTCCTAGCTTATCCTCATAGGAGCAAAGCAGCCTCTCAGCACTCCTCAGTGAGTCATGCACAGCAGCCCTTGAAACCTCAAGCTCCTCTGCAATCTCAGAAAGCGACATATCGTCCTCGTGATACATCTCCATCACGCGTTTCTTCTTGTCTGTAAGCAAGCCTCCATATATATCGAAGAGCATACTTGTCTTTGCAAAATCTTCCATTTATTCTTCCTCTGCCGTCAAGTATTTTAGCTTAACATAGATAATATATCACAAGAAAAAAATGGTGTCAAGCAAATTAACTTAACACCATTTGAATTTCTTTCGACTTTATTTGATATTACTGCTTTTGAACTGGAGCGATGTACTGGATGCTAGCTTTGTTACTGCTCTCTAGTATATTGAGTAGCTTATCTAGGCTACCTTCCTTCTTCTCTGAGCTAAATCCAAAGAGGTCTCTAAAGCTTGTCTTCTGCTCATATACTATGTTCTCAAAGTCCACTGCATCTAGTCCGCAGTCATTTCTCATTGCTTCTATCGCATCATCAAGCGATCCAATCTTATCGATAAGACCGTTCTCCAGAGCCTGATTAGCTGAATAGATTCTGCCATCACCAAGAGTTCTAACAGTCGCCTCATCCATCTTACGACCGTCCATAACAGCCTTTACAAACCTGTTATATGAATCGTCAACTAGGCTCTGCATGATGCTTCTCTGCTCGTCAGTCATATCCTTATAGTTTGCTCCGATATCCTTATTTGCACCAGACTTGAAACTGTATGGCTGGATGCCAAACTTCTCATATAGCCCTGAAAGGTTATACATAGGTCCTACGATAACACCAATTGAGCCCGTCCAGCATTCCTGATTAGCATAGATCTTATCACCAGCCATAGCTGCATAGTACCCACCTGATGTAGCCTGTGATCCGAAGTAAACATAGATTTTATTTCCAGTCACCTTCTTGTAGTCAAGCAAAGCATTGTAGAGCTCAGCAGTCGCATATGCACTTCCACCTGGTGTATTTACACTGAGAAGAATACCTTTGTTTTTGCTATCCTTCTTCATTTGGTTGATTCTATCTAAGATCCAGTCCTGACTGTAGCCATCCCTACTATCTCCATCAGTTATAGTTCCGGAAAGAGATAAAACTCCAACATAGTCATGACCAAATTCATACTGTATTTTTTTATCATCAATCCCAGAAAATATTCCTGATACAAAGGCATTACAGCCTACACCGGCTATAAATATAAACCCTATTACTACAAGAGCAATGATTAAACCAACCTTAAGTCCGCTATTTCTTCTAACTGGCTGAGGAGCCATGTTGAAACCTTGTCCTGAACCATAGTACTCGTACCTTCTCTGCTGATACTGCTGATTCTGGCCGTTTTGCTGCTGCACAGACCAAGGAACAAATCCACCATTTGACTGCCTTTGCTGGTTACTATCATTATCGGAATTTCTATTATTATATTTATCAAATTCTCTATCGTCTCTATCCATTTTGCCTCCTTTATCCATCTAGTATAAATATACCTATTCGTTTGCCATCAAAGCTAGCTATTAGACTACTGCGCTAGCGCACAAAGACTTGTCTTATTATAAAACATATTCTAGTACATTTCTATATCAAAAGGAAAAAGCCACTAGTCTCCCAAGAAACCAGTGGCCTTAAATTTGTATGATATTTTCCTAAAGCAGTAACCCGCGAGGGTCAACTATTTTGTATCAGCTAATCCGCTTCTCTTTCTGTATTCGATAAAAACGATAAGAAGCATGCTTGCAGCTAGTAAAACTATGTACCTCATAGCATTGCTATCATCAAAGGTGTTAGGTATCGAATTACTCTTCGTGTTTATATGCTCCCTTGTCTGTATACTTGATTGTGCGCTTATAGAGGTTTGGCTTGCAGGTGCACTCTGAGATACTGCAATCTCTGGAATTCTATATACATTTGTAAACGTAAGGGAATCTGCTTCTGTACCGTCCTCCCTTACAATTTTCCTAAATGCCACGAGCTGACCATTATTATCATGGACATCAAATATGACCGTATACCTTGTAGGATCGTATTTATAGTTGCTTTCTCCACCATTAATCTCTGTAACATAGTATTTGTAGATTCCTCTATCGTAAAGCCAAAACTCACCAAAGTCAGCTTCACCATTACCATTTATCTCTACTGTTGCTATTCTTTCTTCCGTTCCGTCTGGTCCGTATGGCATCGGAGTGTCATCATTCTCTGCTTCAAGACGGAAACTAAAGTTCGAGTTTGACAATGGATTTCCATCAACGATTTTCTTGATTGATATATTTCCTTCAGCAGCATATGCAAAGTAGTGGCTGATTATCTTAAATTTATAATCATCATCTTCTACATATTCAAAGTTATAATTGTTTAATGGATGTCTATTTACCCTATACTTAAGCAGCTTTCCATTTAAGTACTTTGGCAATCCATCTATAACATGAATCCATGAATCTGAAGCTTTTATTGTAAAATAGCCCCTATGATATTCACGGTCAACGTCGGTACTAGAATATAGATGAAAGTCTACCTCTTCAGGTCGAATATGACTTTCTTCATTCTCATCAGCCCAGGTCTCCTCAATTCTAAGACTTATTGTCTCAGGGATGTGTTTGAACTTAACCTCAGTATTATCTACAGTTATTGCATCATAGCCTTGAGCAGGCTCCGCTTTAACTGTATATATGTAGCCTACTCCATTGTCATCGTAGGCCTCCAAATTATTAAATACATATTCCCAGCCGTTTGCATTTGAACCCTTAGATGTTTTGCCAGTGTCTACTCCATTGCGATATAAACGTACTGTCACTTCACTTGGTCTAATTCCATCTTGATTATTTGCATCGTCCCAATAAACACGGCCATTTACATATGTATCACTAATGCCGTAACTAGTAGCAACTGATGTACTTACTGCTCGCCTTGTTCTAGCTCTCGCTTGAGCTGATTCGTGACTTGCTAATACCGTTTTATCTAGTTCCTCTGAATGATTGCTTGCAATATCTAAGTAAACTTTGCTTCCTTGAGGTTTAGATTCCTCTTGTATATTATCAGCATTGTCTTTATTTACTTCCTGAGCAACTTGCTCACTTTGGTTCTCCGTGCTATCAGTAGCCCATGCCCAGGTCAAGTTAAAGCAGCTTAACATAATTATTACAAGCAAAATACTTCCTAGTCGTTTCTTAATCATATCATTCCCCTTCTAAATATTCCATCTATAAAGCAATAAAAATGTGCATTGTCATGCATAAAAATTGTACTTAACTTAATATACCCATACTTGCTTATGATAAACACTTGTAATATCAATTTTCTTATGCATAACGTATACTCATAATTCTGCGATAATTTCTAGAAATCGGATAAAAAAAAGAGGGCTGATTTTCCCTCTTAAAATATCTTGAATTTATCTCTTGTAGCTAGGCTCTGCTAGTGCTATAGGATTCGGATTTTTAACCACCCATGTAACTGCAAGCTCGCAAATTCGGTCTAATATAGAATTAGGAGTTCCTTGAGCTTTGATTTCTGATATTAGTGTGTTAAGCTCTGCAAGTTCATCATCTGAAAGCGCTGTTCCTAGAGTAAAATATCCAGGAAGTGCATCAGCCATCTTTCTATATTCCCTATCCCAGTTGATTCCACCATTTCTGTAGAACTCATCACCTATACGCCCACCAATTCGTATAAGCTCTCCCTGCACGGTCTTTGCTGGTCCAGATGACGGAACAAGATAGTCCCAAAGATAGTTAAACTTCTTTTTCCACGTTCCTTCGCAAGGAATTATTGGTGAAACTCCATCGTGTACTACCCTTCTTGCTACAGGCTCTACTGCAAAAAGCTTGTATATTTTTTGAAGAGCACTGTCAATTTCTTCGATATTTTCTTTTTTGAAACTATCTCTGTGAAATTCAAAGTCTTCACCCATCTTTCTTACACTGTCCTGCATTTCCGGTGTGGTTGAAACTCCAGCATTAAGTAGAATCTCTGCAATATCAAGCATAGGAATGATATAGATTCCTCCACAATTCATCAAAGCATAACTAAGCGCGTCCCTTCCCATATCATCCTTAGCAAAAACATCCGCTCCATTATCAACTAGGAACTTTACCGTATCCACATGATGATAATCTGCTGCGTTGTGAAGTGCCGTCGTTCCGTATTTACTAGCTTTGTCTATATCCCCTCCAAGCTCATAGTAGACTTTCACCATGTCATCTCCATATGTCGCATGTGCACATAATGGGGTATTTTCATAATAGTCCAGAACATTCACATCAAGCCCTTGCTCAATCAGCCATCTTGCAAATTCCTCATTAATATCTCTGTGGTGAAGAGCCGTTCTAAGACCAAAGCGACCATCGTAATATGCATTAAGCTCACACTTTTCGTAGATGGCTTTGAATGCTTCAAAATCCTTCGTCTTAAGAACCTCTTCAAAATTATCCGGTAGGGAAACCCTCTTCTTCTTTGCCATAGTATATCTCCTAAAATAATCTGACTTTATTTTGATTATATCAAAAATACTTGGTTTTTTAAAGTTTATCAATATAAAACGAGGAGATAGCCCTCGCCATCCCCTCGAATTAATTTATTGAATTAAAAGCTTATATCGCTTACTTAACTCTTTTTCTGATCACTAGCACTGTCATCATTGTTGATGCGAATGCTAAAAGCATAATCATATGTACTAGTCCAGAAGCATCTCCTGTGTTTACAACTTTATTATTTGTAATTGCACTTCCGTTAGCTGCGCCTTTGTTTGATGAAGCTGCTGCAGGTGGAACTACAGGCTGTACTGGATTAGCTACAAACTCCCAGCTTCCAACAAAGTGTAAATCTGCACCATTTACAGTTGCTGATTCAGGGTTCCAACCTCTGAATATCCACTTACCACCTGCAACCTCGATTTCTCTGTAACGGTTTCCTAAGAAAACAACTCTCTGATCTGGAAGATCATAAATAGTGTGTGGAAGGAATCTTGTAACATCGTAAGGTAGTTCCATACCTGGTGTTATTGACTTATACTCATGAGTAGCCTTATATGTCACTGGAGCTGCATTTATTGTGAACGCAGTCTCAACTCTACCATCCCTTGTTTCAACCTCAAGAGTATGATTTCCTGGAGCTAGTGTGTTTAGGTAATTCCTCTTAAGATTTAGGATAATGCTTCCCTCTTCAGTCTCATAATTTGAGCTATCGATAACTGCTCCATCAACCTTAACATTAAGAAGTCTGCTTAGGATTGAGTTGCTGATGTAGTAAGTCGCCTTATCTGAAACATTCTTGGTATATGTTAGCTTACCATCTTCAATCTCAACATTATTATCCTTGTTGAGTTCTCTGTTTGGCTTGATTGTCATAGTTCCTAGAACATGAATCTTAAGCTTAACTGGCTTTGCTCCACCTGTTGTATCCCAAGGTGTTGCAGTAGCTGTAACAGTTCCCTTCTGAAGACCTGTTAT
This sequence comes from Eubacterium sulci ATCC 35585, assembly GCA_001189495.1. Classification (NCBI taxonomy): domain Bacteria; kingdom Bacillati; phylum Bacillota; class Clostridia; order Peptostreptococcales; family Anaerovoracaceae; species [Eubacterium] sulci. The sequence continues at coordinate 1,313,331 of CP012068.1, forward strand.
CTTGTGAAGGAATGTTGGAAGCGCACCAGTAACTCCTGATGACTCTACTACTTCTTCATTATCAACAATTCCTGGCTGATCGAATGTCCAATCAAATCTCTGCTCTGAAGGTCTAACTGGGTCAAAAGTGAAGTTAAGACTCTTTGTTTCTCCAACCTTTAAAACAACTTCCTCTTCCTCTGGTGTTGCTGAAACCATAGGATTCTTATACTCAAGCTTAACATCTATTATCTTGAATACATTTGGGTTTGCCTTGCTTGTAACCTTGAACTTAGCTGTGCCAGCCTTTACAGGAATGATACCGTTCTTAAATAGCTCCATATATGTAGCAATTTCTGGTGTTAGAGCTTCCCAAGTTACCTCAGTGTTTGATGCATTAGCTGGCTTAGGAAGGATCTTATAATTATCTGTTCCTTCACCTTCTATGATACCAACAAAGTAGCTTCCACTTGTCTTGCTTGACCAGCTTCCTGCCAGGTTGTTCCATGCATTAATCCTATATGTTGTTGGAAGTTTTACATCAAAGTCAGTCATTGCAATTGGCTTAATCTTTGCCTTGAAGTATACCTTTTCGTTAGGGAATTCCTCAAGTGTTGCTGTAAATGTAGCTTCATGATCTACAGTAATCCAAAATGCTCCGTTGAATACACGGCTTGTTGCACCGTTGCTGACATTCCATTTAATCTTGTTCTTCTCAACGTCTACATACTGACCGTTCTTCTTAACCTGTACCTTGAGTGAATGAGGTCCCTGCCTGTCTGTTTCAAAGACCTTTGTCATATCCCAAGTTGTTCCGTCAATTATAATTTTTGGCTCTGGTTTTTCCTCAGACTTAGCCTTTACAGTTACTGTCATAGTATCTGCAAGCTCATTTGGTGTCTCTATTCTAATTGTTGTTGTTCCAGGTGACTTAGCCGTAAATTTTACGCTATCATCGCTATTATCAACACCAACAATTCTATCATTATCTATGTTGAAGAAGAACATACCAAAGCTCTTTGCTGATTCCCAGTTTGCTGGCTGATATTTTAACTTATCTAGTGGAACGCTGTATTTGTCTCCAACCTTTAGCTCTAAGTTCTTGATTGAGCTATCAATAGTGAATGCCTGATTGTACTCGCTATCGAACTCGACACCATCAACTGAATACTTGATAGCTATGCTATCACCGTTATTTATTGCAACTTCACCAGATGCAAGTCCAGATTTGTTCATCATCTGACCTAGACCTACATTTGTGCTTGCTCCATTTAGGAAATTATACCATCCTGAGAAATCATCAGTTGAGTTTCTTCCGTTCTTTGTTACCCTGGACAAGATATTCAATTTTTCCTTTAGTCCCGCGATACTTTTGAAACCCTTGTTTCCACTTAGCTCATATGCGATATTTGATGCGCCAAGCTCCCTCTTGATTGCATCTAGCACGCTTTCGCCGTAATTAACGGTAATCTGCTTATTTAGAATCTCATTCTTAGCTGTATTTGGTATGCTTTTGTTAGAACCAAAATCATCTTTGAGATCCTTTAGTGCTGTTTTGTTGGCAATTGTTAGGTTCACAGTAATTGGTGCATTTGATCCGCTCTCCGCATATACCTTATCCATGCTAGATGGAACTACCATGGTAAACAGCATTGCGAAGGCTACCAAAAACACACTAATTTTCTTGAACCAGTGTTTTTCTGACATCTTTGTCATCTTCTGCTTCCTTTCTTTACTATAACGATTTGTAATAACTTGATGTATGTATGAATATGTAAATATTATTACCGTATTTACTTTGCAGGCTCTGTTTTGCTTACTTTGGCTTCATTAGGATGTTTATTCGCCATAAAATCAAAAAAGAACGAATCACATAAGCAACCCGTTTTACTATTTTATACTTTTATGAAATGCTTCCATACCACGTCAAAGCAATTCTCGCAAAGAGGTACCTGACTTAGCCTTTGGTCAATCATAAGTAGTTAGCATCTAGTAAATTACGGAAATGACTGAAACGCCTTGGCATCACAGTGGCGGGACCGTACCGAAATTTCACCGGTTTCCCCTCTTAATTGGCCTACAATTATAAATTGCAAATATTAATTTGTCATATATATATTATATTTTTTGCCATAAAATGTCAATCTTTAAAGAAAAATAGGCCCAAGATTTTTGGTCTTGGGCCCATTTGTTTGTAAAACATTATTCTTTAGAAAACGAATTGTGCTTATAGAAGCTCTTTTTTAATATCTCAGCAGTTAGTGCATATATTAGCGAAACTCCAAGTAGAGCAACCAGTAACATAATAGGCAAGCTAATCAATCCTAAATAGATATTTACTGGGCTATATATGATCAGTATCAAAGCTAATGCTACACCTGCTATTGCAACCAATAATTTTCTGCTTGGCTTACTTGCAAATACTGGTCTTGCCGTTCTAACGATTAGCATTACAACCATTGCAGAAATGATAGATTCAAACATCCATCCAGTGTGGAAAGTTTCCTCGTTAGCTTTAAAAATAAAGAGTAATACCGCAAAGGTTATGTAATCGAATACAGATGAAATAATCCCAAATAGAATCATAAACTTCTTTATAAACTTCATATCCCACTTTACAGGATGTTTTAACCATTCTTCATCAACTGAATCTGAAGCAATTTGTAGTGATGGAAAATCTGTCATCAAATTTGTTAAAAGAATTTGCTTTGGTAATAGAGGTAAGAAATTTAAAAATAAACTTGCACCTGCCATAGAAAACATGTTACCGAAGTTTGCACTTGTAGCTATGAATATGTATTTTAGAGTATTGATAAATGTCCTTCTACCTTCGTTTATACCTGATATCAATACCTTTAGGCTATTCTGTAAAAGCACAATAGAGGCTGCATCTTTGGCAGTATCTGCTGCGGTATTTACCGATACTCCGACATCTGCTTGTTTTATAGCAGGAGAATCATTTATGCCATCACCCATATAGCCTACTATTTCACCAGCTTGCTTGTAGGCCATAATTATCTTTTCCTTTTGGTTAGGACTTATCTCAGCAAAAATGTCTATATCTAATACTTTTTTATTTAGCTGGCTTACTGAATATGAGTCTAATTCATCTCCTAATAAAATCTTTTCTGGATCAAGTCCTATCTGTGCACCAATGTTTTTGGCAATAAGATGGTTATCACCTGTTATCATTTTTAGTGATACACCAAGTCTATTCATCTCATCTACAACATCTTTGATATCGTCCTTTAATGGGTCAATAAAGAGCAGTAAACCTGCAAATATCATCTCTTCTGCACTTTGATTTTTGATATCTGCACTATCATCAACAAATTTATAGCTAACTCCCAAAACTCTATAGCCTTGACTTGAATACTTATCGAACATATCTAGTATTTGGGATTTAACATCCTCAATATTTCCTGTGCTATTATCCGAGCTTTCGTAAGACTTACAAGCATCCAGAACATTAGTTAAAGCACCTTTTGTAACCATTATATTCTTTGCTGAAGAATTTTGACCGGTTCTCACTATAACGCTGAGAAGTTTGGTTTCAAAAGAATATGGTATCTCAAATAGTTTTTCATAATTTGAAAAACTATCTGTGTTATTATCCAAAATAGCACTATCAATGGGGTTAGCATAGCCTTCTTGAAAGTATGAATTTATAGCAGCCAGTCTATATATATTAGCTGATTTATTTCCATTGCAATCGAGTGCTGCATCAAGCTTTACTTTTCCTTGAGTTATAGTTCCTGTTTTATCAGAGCACATAACAGTCATAGATCCAAAGTTTTCTATAGCATTTAATTTCTTTACTATAACACCTTGCTCCGACATTCTTTTAGCACCTTGTGAAAGATTTACACTTATAATAGCGGGAAGCATCTGAGGTGTTAATCCTACCGAAAGAGCTAGTGCAAACATAAAAGATTCTAGAAATGGTTTATTCAAAAATATATTGAACACAAAGATTAGACCTATCAAGAATGTTGTAACATGGAGTATTAGGTTACCAAAGTTTTTTATTCCTTTTTCAAAGTCTGTAGCAGAGTCTTTTTCACCTAAGGATGCAGTTATTTTTCCAAACTCGGAGTCTTTAGCTAAATTTACTATGACGGCCCTTCCAGAACCACTTATAACGTGGGTTCCCATCCAAAGAGAGTTTTTTCTATTTGAGAGCACTGTGTCAGCTGACACTTTTTGATTATTTTTTTCAACAGGAAAGGTTTCTCCAGTCAAACTAGATTCGTCCATTGAAAGGGAATTAGCCTCGATAATCAAGCAATCTGCAGGTATCATATCTCCTGTTTTTACCCTTATGATATCGCCCACTGTCAGCATTGCATTATCTATTTCTTCAAACTTTCCATCTCTTAAAACTGATGATGTAACACTTACAGATGAAAGAAGTTTTTTTACTGCATTATTTGCTTTACTCTCATGACTATAGCTTAAAAGTGATGATATCATAATGATTATTAGTATGATGATACCATCAGTGTAGTCTTTTAAGAAGATAGATAAAAAAGCCGCAAAAATTAATATGATAATTATAGGATTTTTAAATTGATTTATGAATATACCAAATTTAGAAGAAGACTTTCTTTCCTCTAGAATATTTTCCCCATATTTATCTACTCTATCTTCTGCTTCCTGTTTTGATAGGCCATTTTCTTCGGTATTTAGGTCTTTTAATACATCTTTAAATTCATATGCCCAGAAGTTCTTCATAGCTCCTCCTTATCACGAGATTACTCGCACCTATATAGGATTCATTCATTTAGTGAAACTAACTTTTGCATCCCCATTTTCAGATCTTACATTGTAGTATCTTTTGTCTTCCTTAAACTCCCTAGAATAATCCGACTCTTCACCTTTTAACTTGGCGTGTATATCACCGTTTTTGGAATTAGCTATTAGGCCGTGTAAATCCGCCTTAATCGAAGCATCTCCATTATCTAGATTTATTTCAGCAAAATATACTTTGACATCTTCAATAGATACATCGCCATTTTCGCTATTCACTGTTATAGCTAAATCTTTATTATCTATTGATTTAATGGTACTATCACCATTATCGTTTAATACATTTAGCACTAATATGTTTTTGGGTACCTTTACGATGGTCTTCTTTGATGAGCTATTAAAGATAAAGCCAAAGATTGAGCTTTTGTGCTTGCTCTTATAAACTACTTGACCTAGTTCATCTCTAGGTGCATCGCTCTTTCCATTTCCATAGTATGTTATGTGAACTTGGTCATCATTTGATGGCTCAACTATTACATCACGATTTTCCTCAGTTATGTACACTTCTATGGTATAAGGTGATGAGACGAACTCCTGTTTTGATGATACTGATTTATGTATCAATAGGAAAGCCGCTCCTAATAACACGAGTACTATTATTATGATTGAAATCACTGGTACAATCACTTTACTTTTCATTGTAGGTATCCTCCATACTTATGAATGTGATAACAAGTTATATGCTAGCTGAATATTCATCGGTCAAGCATTAATTATTTTATGAAAACAGTTCCTTACGCATTTCCTCTACTTGCGCTGCCATATCTTTGATATCATCTTCACCTATCATCTCACCTAGGTCATATTCGAGTGGGTTTTGGGTAAAATCAAGCAAGGCCTTATCCATAGATCTAAGCTCCTCTGTTGTTGCAATTATGCGTATATTACGCGATGGCGCGTCGTACTCGTCAAGGTCATGAAGATTTACAACTTTATTTATCTTGCACTCAAGCAAAATCGCAGCGATATCTACTATGACATCTATGGCAAAATGAAAGTCCGTTTCTACACCATTAGAGTGAAGAAAACCTAGGTATTCTGTAGTTTGACGGAAATTCCAGTCAAGCTTTTCTAGGCCAATTTTGGCGAAAATCTCAGTAAGGGTGATTTCTTCTTTGTTTTGATCCTCTAAGAAAGCAAGAAGGCTCAGGCTATCATCGGAGCCTCCTATATACTCTCCCCAGTATTTTTCTATATACATTTTTTCTTCTCCTTTTGCATTTTTTCGATTCCTTGCGAATACACAAGAAGTAAATCAGTAAGTGGATTATCTGATTCCCATTGATCAACTATAAACCTAGGAAATGAAAGTTTATATGAGAGGTCCTTTTGCAGCTGCTTAAGTTCAAATAAAACTTGCTCAAGTTGCTTTAATCTATATTCATCTGAAAGTGTACGACTTCTTTCTATTTCTTTTTTTACAATTTCTTGTAACTCTTTATTGTTCACTAGTTATCTCCCTAAGTTATATTAATTTAACTAAAAACTGCTCTATATAAACTTTTCATCTCTCTTGCATATTTTACCGCACTAGGAATATCGATTCTCTTGTAATAGTCAGCCAAAACCTTTTGATGGTTCATCAAAATATCAAGTTCAATTATATACATAGCAACGCTTGTTAGAGAATATTTGCCTTCATCTATCAAAGTCGATTTGTCATCTTCTGCGATTTCTTCTCCCTCAGGAAATTCGCCATCCGGATATTCCTCAGACATATCATCGCAGTATTGCCAGAATTTCTTACTCCAGATTATTATATCTTTTCGATTTTCTTCTATCATTTGCCTGAAGAACTCTACTGATTCTTTTTCTGAATGTAGCTTGCAATTAAATCCTTCTATCAAAAATTGTCTTTGTTTTAGTCTGTTTCTCAGCAAGTCTATCTCTACACTTTGTATTTCATTGTTGAAATTATTAAGATCTAACTCTTTTAGGGTATCTAAGTATATTTCGCTATTTAAAAATTCTTTTATAGTTTCCATTTTGATATCCATACCTTATCATCATAGCTTTTGAAATGTGCTATCCTTGTCTTCGGTTTGTGTTTTGGCGGAATAACTCTGATAGTTCTTTTGTGAGCAAGCCTTCTTCCTCAAGTCGGTTTACAAAATTTTCTTCATATCTCTCAAAATCCTCTGCACAACCTACATTATCTGCAAGAAGTAGAAGTGCTTCGGGTAATATCTTTGATTTTTGATTTTTCGTAAGCTCATTCTTTATGCATTCACAAAGTCTATCTAAAATCTCATAGTTTTCCTTGTCCGCTTTTTCAAAATCAATATCCCAGTCTATCGAATCAATTCTATTTTTAAAATAAATTAAATCTTTTTTATCCATTTCTCACCAAATCATACTTGTTTCAGTTTTATAATATTATTATATAACATACCATCCAAAAATGGTATTATAAGCTGGAGGCATAATGTACAAAGCCGGAGACATAATGGAGGAATTAGGTATGTTTGATACTATCGACTTTAATAATTTTTGGAAAGAAAGCGACTACATAAATGAAGTTTGCACCGGTGAAGCTCTAACGGATGAAATGGTACGCGAAGCAGAGGAAAGACTTGGATACAAGCTTCCTGAATCATATATAGCACTAATGAAAACGCGAAATGGTGGCAAGCCACTAAAAACTGTTTGGTTTGATGAAAAAAATCGATATCGTGTTGATGTAGAAGAAATCTTCAGCATATCAGAAGAAAAAAATGATTCCCTATTTGGAACCTATGGCAATGAGTTTTGGTACGAAGAATGGGAATATCCTAGGGATATTGGTGTTATTATAGCTGACACAATATCAGGCGGTCACGAAATGATATACCTTGACTATAGAGATTGCGGCAAGAATGGAGAACCAAAAGTATCGCTCTGCTCAGCAGAGGACGACCATGAGATAATTGTACTCGCAGACAGCTTTGAGGAGTTTATATTAGGGCTTACTCCTTCAGAAGAACTCAAATATCAAAATATGTAAATTAAAGCAAAAGACCATAGCAATTAGGCTACGGTCTTATTTTGTTCCAAAGCTTATGCCTTGCTTCACTCACAAAGCACTTTATACTCCCCATATCCCCTATCATCCATCTCCTCAAATGGGACAAATTCAAGACTAGCGCCGTTGATACAGTATCTGAGTCCACCTTTTTCTTTAGGTCCATCTGTAAATACATGTCCTAAATGAACATCCGAATTTTTACTTCTTACTTCAGTTCTGATCATGCCGTGACTTTTATCAATTCTTTCCTCTATCTTGTCGCTTAAAATAGGTTTTGAAAAGCTCGGCCATCCGCATCCGGAATTGAATTTATCCTTAGAAGCAAATAAGGGTTCTCCGCTAAATTTATCTACATAAATTCCCTTACGATATTCCTGGTTTAATGGACTCGTAAAAGGACGCTCCGTTGCTGAATTAAACATGACCGATCGAGAAAGCTCGTCCAAGTCATTGATTGTTTTCTTTTGGATGAGTTTTAAATCTTCCTCTATCAAAGGTTTTTTCGCCAAGCTTAAATTTATATGGCAGTATCCATTTGGATTTTTATCTAAATAATCCTGATGATATTCCTCAGCTAACACGAAATTCTTCAATTTCTGATTTTCTACAGCTAGTTTTCCATATTTCTTGCTTTCAAAATCCATGACTTTTTTGATAATCTCTTCGTCTTCATCCTTTTCATAATAGATTCCAGTACGATATTGACGTCCTATATCATTTCCCTGTTTATTGACTGAAGTTGGATCAATAATACGGAAATAATGAAGCAAAATTTCTTCCAAAGAAATCTTGGAACGATCATATTCCACTTTTACTGTTTCCGCATGGTCCGTAGTCTTAATATGCTCATAATCCGTATCTTGCGTCTTCCCATTGGCATATCCCGTTTCGGTGTTTACAACACCGTTAATCCTTTGGAAGTATCCTTCCACGCCCCAGAAACATCCTCCTGCTAGGTAAATCGTATTTTTATTCTCAGGTAGAACTTTTATTTCTTTTCGTGTGTTTCCCATAATTTCCTCCCCTTTCTTACCGCAAGTTATTGTTATAGATTAAATAGATATTAAAATTTGTGCTCGTCTTCCTTTAAGTTAATAGGGTTTCCATAAACATCTGTAATCTCAGTCTTTTCATTATCCGTTAGATTGTCAATAAATATGCACCATTCATTAGGATGTCCACCGACAAATTCCATTTTTGGAATACTAATTTGACTTGGATTTTTTGCATATAAACATAATCTATTATCACCCCAAAATCGTGTAAGTGTTAAAATCTGTTTCTTATATAAAACATCCATACCTTTCATTTCCATCCCCACAATTATATATGTCTTTTCAACCATTCAATCTTCTTAAAATCTTTATTGTTATTATTATTGTTTCTATATGAGTCTTTTGATGACGATTCATAAATACTCAAAAACTGTTTTAGACTCGGTACACGAAACTTTATTTCATTTAGTTGAATAAGTTTTATATCCGATTCATATATACCCGCAAAATCGTATAAAGAGTCAATCGATCCATATTCTACGCTAATTCCATCCTTTCGGAATTCATGTTCATGAAGGTCTACTAAATCATATCCCAATTTCTTCATAACCGTCATTATTTTGTCCCAATCACAAATTCTGAGTTCATCAGGAGCTTCCCAACCTCTTCGATCTCCCATAACGTGAATATCAATATCTGATGGATCCCAATCTTCTTTTGATATAAATTCTAATCCTAAAGAACCCATCAGCGTGGGCACTATTCCAATTTTATTTAGATATAAACAAATGTCCCTAAATTCTTTAAATAATATACCCATTTCTTCTCCTAGAAAGTATAATTTAGAGTTCAATATTTACACAAAAGCCTCCCACCATTAATGATAAAAGGCTTTCTTCTTTGTAGAAGATGGCTTCCATTAACTCTCGTTCTTCTTTTATTAGGTTTAGGTTTTATTAATAAATATTGTTTTTCAAAAATGGATTAACCAAAGCCATCCACTCTAAAGGTAGATAAGCTGATAGATATCCATGATTATAACCTTTAGCTTCATATAGAGTACAATTGGGATGCATTTCCTTAAATAGCTTAGCCGACTCCTTAACGCAACTCATTTCTTTTTCACCATAAATATATAAAACCTGTGCTTTACTTTCTGTAATAGCATTTTTAAGTGTATATCTTCCCATATATGTTTGGTACATAGTAACTAATGTTTTAATGGGAATCCTTGGCATATCCTCCATATAGTAATTTTCTATTTCTTCTGGATAAGCCATATTGGGATATATTTTTTTCATTAAACTCAACTGGATTTTGCATGCCACTTTGCTAAACATAAGTTTTCCAAATAACTTTACAATAACTATACTAATTCTTGCTAATTTAGGTTGAGGAATACAAATACTCCCATCTATTATTGCTTTATGAGCTATATCACTATCTAATGACAATAACTCAATTGCAATTTGACCCCCCAGAGAAACGCCACCCACAGCAAACAATTTCCCATCACAATTATTCTTTATATAATCCATAATTTGCAGTGCAGAATCTTCAGTTGAAATGTAATCTTTTTGATATTCTTCTCCATGACCATTAAGTGTTGGTAAAATTACATGGTATTTATCGGATAACATTTGAGCCTGCCGAAGATAATTCCACCAGGAATTACCTCCACCGTGTATCAATAATATATGTGGAAAATTTTTATCACCAAATTCATGAAATATCATATTCATCACCTACACAACTTCAAATATCTCACCCATTATTTCTACAAAAGCCTTCCACCAAAATGATGGAAGGCTTTTTAAGCAATTTATCTACATTATTGCCATTTAAATAAGTATCGCTCGTGAAACTCGCTTAATTCAACAACTCCCTTTCAGACCTGCTTTTTCTTACTTTTAGTATCAAAACAGTATCATTTAGAGAATTTTACTACATCAAAACCGCTCAACTCCTGTATTTTTAAGCCTTTTATAACAGTAACATATTTACTTCTGTTATTCGAGCTCAATTGTTCCTGGTGGTTTGCTCGTTAGGTCATAGAATACGCGGTTTACGTGTTCTACTTCATTTACGATTCTATTCATTATCAGCTGCAGGGTTTCCCATGGGATTTCTGCTGCTTCTGCTGTCATAAAGTCTGATGTTGTTACTGCACGAAGTGCAATTGCATAGTCGTAGGTTCTGAAGTCACCCATTACTCCGACTGAGCGCATGTTTGTGAGCGCTGCAAAGTACTGATTTACCTTCTTATCAAGGCCTGCCTTGGCAAATTCCTCTCTCATGATGGCATCTGCATCCTGAACAATTTTTACCTTCTCTGCGCTTACTTCTCCTATGATTCTCACACCTAGCCCTGGTCCTGGGAATGGCTGTCTGAATACTAGATGCTCTGGAAGACCTAGCTCAAGACCTACTGCTCTTACTTCGTCTTTGAAAAGCATTCGAAGTGGCTCTATGATTTCTTTAAAATCAACGTAGTCAGGAAGACCTCCTACATTGTGGTGGCTTTTGATTACTGCTGATTTACCTAGTCCGCTCTCAATAACATCTGGATAGATTGTTCCCTGAACAAGGTAATCAACTGCGCCTATCTTCTTAGCCTCTTCCTCAAATACTCTGATGAACTCTTCACCTATAATCTTACGCTTTGCTTCTGGTTCTGATACACCTGCAAGCTTTTCGTAGAATCTTTCGCTCGCTTTTACGTGAACGAAGTTAAGGTCATAGTCACCTTCTTCACCAAAGATTCTTTCAACCTCCTCAGCCTCGTTTTTGCGGAGGAGTCCGTGGTCAACGAATACGCAGGTTAGGTTTTTACCTACTGCCTTTGATAGAAGAACAGCTGCAACGGAAGAATCCACACCTCCTGAAAGTGCGCATAGAACCTTACCGTCACCTACTCTTTCCTTTATCTCTTCTATTGTGTTTCTCGTGAAGTCAGCCATCTTCCAATCGCCCTTACAGCCGCAAACTTCGTAAACGAAATTTGATAGCATCTGCTGTCCCTTAACGCTGTGAGTAACCTCTGGGTGATACTGAACTGCATAGAGCTTCTTCTCTGCATTTTCCATGGCAGCAACTGGGCACTTGTCAGTATGAGCTGTTATAGCAAAGCCTTCCCCAACCTCTGTAATCATATCTGTGTGGCTCATCCAAACTACAGTCTCGTTTTCGACACCACCAAACAGAAGACTCTTATCGCATGTCACATTTACGTCCGTCTTACCGTATTCACTCGTTGTTGCAGTCTCTACCTTGCCTCCTGTCGAGTAAGCCATAAGCTGCGCTCCGTAGCAGATTCCAAGAATAGGAATACCTGCCTCAAACAAAGCCTTCTCATAATGAGGCGATGCCTCATCATAAACACTGTTAGGACCACCTGTTAGGATTATACCCTTTGGCTCCTTTGCGATGAGCTCATCTATCGGAGTTTGATAGGATAGAACCTCGCAGTAAACTCCGCACTCTCTGACTCTACGCGCTATAAGCTGATTGTACTGACCTCCAAAATCAAGGACAACTATCATTTCTTGTTTCATCTATTTCTCCATTAAATTATAAAATAAAAGTCGGCAGTGCATATTTGCCCGCCGACCTTGCAATCTATCTCAAGACGTTCTGACTTGAATCTCTCAAAATTACGTCGTGTGCACCACCCTCGACGATGGATGTCGCAGAAACGAGTGTAATCTTTGCCTTTGACTGCAGCTCATGTATGCTGAGCGAACCGCAGTTGCACATTGTAGATTTCACCTTATTTAGCGAAAGCATTACATTGTCGTGAAGTGATCCAGCATATGGAACGTATGAATCAACGCCTTCCTCAAACTTCATCTTATTGTCGGTGTTTTCACTACCTAGGTCATATCTCTGCCAGTTTCTTGCACGGTTTGAGCCCTCACCCCAGTACTCCTTAACGTAGTTTCCGTTGATATTGAGTACGCTTGTTGGCGATTCATCAAATCTTGCAAAGTATCTACCAAGCATGATGAAATCAGCTCCCATTGCAAGTGCAAGTGTCATGTGGTAATCGTAAACGATACCGCCATCTGAACAAATTGGGATGTATATTCCTGTCTCCTTCATATACTCGTCACGAGCTCTAGCAACCTCAATTACCGCTGAAGCCTGACCTCTGCCGATACCCTTCTGCTCTCTAGTGATACAGATTGATCCACCACCGATACCAATCTTAACAAAGTCAGCACCAGCATCTGCTAGATATCTGAAACCTTCTGCATCGACAACATTTCCGGCACCTACCTTAACTGTATCCCCGTAGTTCTCACGAATCCAGCCGATAGTATCCTTCTGATATTCTGAATATCCCTCAGATGAGTCGATACAAAGAATATCTACACCAGCTTCGATAAGCTTAGGAACACGCTCTGCATAGTCACGGCTGTTGATACCAGCACCTACTATGTAACGCTTATGGTCATCCAAAAGCTCGTTAGGATTTGACTTATGGCTGTCGTAGTCCTTTCTGAATACGAAGTGTGTAAGTCTCTGGTTTTCGTCTATAATAGGAAGAGCGTTTAGCTTGTTCTCCCATAAAATATCATTAGCCTCTGATAGAGTCACTCCGTCCTTAGCGAAAATTAGCTTCTCAAATGGAGTCATGAATTCGCTAATCTTAGTGCTCTTGTCAAGTCTGCTAACTCTGTAGTCACGGCTTGTAACAAGACCAACAATCTTACCTGAAGGAGTTCCATCCTCTGTGATAGCGATTGTTGAATGACCTCTCTCCTGCTTAAGAGCAAGAACATCTGCAAGAGTCTGGTCTGGACGAAGATTGCTGTCGCTTCTTACAAATCCAGCCTTGTACGACTTAACCTTGCGAATCATCTCGGCCTGATTATCGATTGACTGTGAGCCGAATATGAAAGAGATTCCACCTTCCTTAGCGAGCGCAACTGCCATAGTGTCATTTGATACGGCCTGCATTACCGCTGAAACTAGAGGAATATTTGCACGTATCGATGGCTTTTCCCCTACCTTATACTTAACTACTGGTGTTGATAAATCAACATTTTCTGGAGTACAATCCTTGCTTGTAAAGCCAGGAATCAAAAGGTACTCATTAAACGTTCTTGATGGTTCATCGATAAACTGCGCCATGCTTGAATCTCCTCTCTATCTATATATAAAACACTCTCACCTAATACTAACATAATTTTACTTTTGCAGACTATTTTATACCTTTTTGCTTGCTCTTACAATGACTTTTTACCCAAATCTAGGCGTTTTTTTCATTATTTTTAAACGCTTATATTTATGTGTTTACAACCAACAAAGTACACCAAATAATTTAGTAGTATTAAACAAATCCTTTTCCGAAAATCATATTACTATCAGTTTTTGTGCATCAAAATTCAAATACTATTTGATAGATGAAATAAATCCCTCTAGACCAGCCTGACCCAAGACTCTTATTCTAGGAAGCTCAGTCTTATCGTCTCCCTTTTCGACCTTGCCGTACTGTGTCGTAAAGGCACAGTCAATTCCACAGTTTTCTATAGCCTTCTTGCCGTCTTCAGTAACATCACCGTAAGGATATGCAAATGCATCCTTGTTTCCTACCATGGCAATTGCCATATTTAGATCTTCCTCTATTTCTTCAAGAGTCATAGCGCTGATTCTTCCACCGTGTCCTATATTTCCACCAGCTCTGTGCATATCGTAGGAATGCGACTGGTAGCACACATATTTACTGCGGTCAGCTTTGACTATATCAGGACCATATCTAGTTCCGATGAGGAAGCCTGTCGCCGGAACCTTGTACTTGTTAAGTAGAGGAATGCCGTAGTTTAAAAAGCCAACCTGTCCATCATCAAAGGTCAAAATAACACTTTTCTTTGGTAGTGAATGCTTGCCGTCGATATATGCTGAAAGCTCTGCAAAGCTTGGGTAATAGTAGTCATTATCTTTTAGCCACTTAAGCTGCTTTTCTAGATCCGAATTAAGGATAAAATTAGAATCCAGCTTGCTTGGTGCGTCATCCTCAGAAAAAACATAGTGGTACATCAAAACAGGAATACCGCTACTATTTGCATCAAATTTATCCGCCTTGACAACCTTGACCGTACGTGTAGCTTTACTTGCCGCTTTGTCGTACTTAGCAATGTACTCTAGCTTGTATTCGCCTGGCTTTGAGGTATCGACCTTTCCCTTGATTTTAATATTAGTTACAGCACCCACTCTATCATCTAAAGCATAGGCACCTGGCTCGATGTATTCCTCTCCCTCTTTGACAAGGGTTACTTCGCTTCCCTTTAGGCCTATCAAAAGATGAGCAGACTCAGGATACTTCTTTAAAAGTTCCTTTTCACTTAACTTGAAATCGCTGCTTTCAATAGTATTTGATGTTGAAGCGCTCTGCTTTATTTCTTCTGTCTTTTGCTTACTCGTATCCTTTTGTGCCTTAGATAAAGCAAATATACAAACGAGCAAAACAACCACCAAAGTCACTAGGAGTATCAAGCGCTTTACATACTTTGATTTCATTTTCCTTCTCCCTTAACATCGTATTTTGAAAAAACCGGCATCAAGCGATGTCGGTTTAAAAGCAATTTTATTAGAACTCAGCGTATGTAAAATTAGGGGCCTTAGCCATGCCTGCAAATATCATGTACAGGTAAAGCCCTACCATGATTCCGAAGAATATTCCTGCATACATCAGACAGTTCTTCGATACCCTATTTTTGATTGCTACTGCTTTTCTCTGTAAAAAATTTGTAAGCCCTTTCATTTATCTCAGTCCATCCTTTTCCAGCAGGGTGGAACACGTCCTGTAAAAATCCTGCCGTATAATCCTCGTTATAAAAACTATACCATTTTACATTATATTTGTCAGCAACTTCTTTGATCTGACCTGGAAGTACGCTTCTAGCATCTTTGCTAAAGCCCATGTGGTCATACCATTTACCGTTGATTGGAAGCAGAACAAGCATTACATCTATGTCCGACTCCTTGCAGACCTCGAGGAAAAGCTCAAGATCCTTGTATTCGGGCGAGTCCTTGCGGAACCGCCTTTCCTTCATTTTGTTCTTGCCACTTTTGTCGACATGAGCAAACTTCTTATTATAAGTACTGTTGATTATTCCGTAAGGGTTGTTTGTTGCGTTCTTAAAGTACTGCGCATCAGCCTGCTTCTTGTATTCTTCCCAGTTTGGAGCCTTACCATCAACATTCTTCATAAACTGCTCGTATTCCTTTTGGCCTTTGAGCCTCCATGTGCTGTTGATATTTATGCGCTCTCTCTCGTTAAGAAAATCCTCTCTCATTTTGATATACGCTCTATTTACTGGACCTAGCTTGCCATTAATATAGTAGTTTGCGTACATCTCAACATTTGCACGAGTGCCCTTATCGTTTTCTAGGAGCTCTATCGTTCTATTAGCAATCTTCCTCTTAAGATCCTTGGATAGCTTAGGATTCTGCATCAAAGCGATAAACTGCGTCTCTGAAAATCTAACGGAGAATGCATCCTTCTTAACACCCTGATTATCAAACCATGCTGGTGACAGAAGCAGAACAACCTTGTGACCCTTCATCTTTTCCGATACGGAGCCAAGCGTAATAGCATGAGATAGACTCTGGTTGTAGGCAGCGCCTATACACATTACATCTACACCCATCTTTCTAAAAAGTTTAGTTGGATGGTATTTGCTATTTCTTCCGTGTTGGAATTCAGAGGATCCCATCATCATAACGGTGTCCTTACCTATGTTGTCTGAAATTGCACTGTATGATAAATCCTTGTACAAGTTTACCCAAGTACCGAAACCCTTATTGTTACTTAAACTTCTTGCGAGAGTGAAGTGCAGTATCAGTACTACTACGGCAAAGCTTGCCAGTGCAATGAAAAATGCTTTAATTTTTTTCATTATTTAAGTCTCGCTCTAACCTGCTCAATAATCTTTGCTGGTGTATCCATCTGCTCTCTTGTGAACTCAGATGGTGACATTACAATGCCAAATGCTTCCTCAATGTTAACTAAAAGCTCTGTGTAATCGAGTGAGTCGATAAGCTCCTCATCAAGTAGATTGATATCTGGATTTTCTCTTACGATTTCATCTCCACAAAGATCAACTAGTAAATCTAAAACTTTCTCTTCCATTTTTTTACCTCTCTATATATCAAATTTATAACTATTGCGGATTCGTAAATAGCTGATTAAGTCTTCCTGAGAAGATCAGGAATCCGAACATTACTAGGTTCAGTGTTATAAACCAGCTTACGAACTTGTATAACTTGTTTTTCTTATGCTTCTTATGGAACTTGGATTTCTTCTGGTATACCTCAGTAATCGATAAAAGTATGCCGTGGTATAGACCGTATATTATGTACTGTGAATCTAGTCCGTGCCAGACACCCATTATTCCCATGTTTATTATAAAGCCAACCGATGCACCTGTGAGCCTGCTCTTAAACCATTTGCCCTTGATAGCCTTCATCATGAATCTGGAGAAGATGAAATCTCTAAACCAGTATGAAAGGCTTATGTGCCATCTATCCCAGAAGTCCTTCATATCTGTTGCTATAAACGGCTTGCGGAAGTTGTCTGGTAGCTTTACTCCGAAGATATATCCTATGCCGACAGCCATCAAGCTGTATCCCGCAAAGTCGAAGAACAGATATCCACCGTATGAGTACATGTAAACGATTAGATTAGGTATTCTATCTCCTCTGCCTAGCCATATGAGTGCCTGATATAGTCCAGCTGCTAGCACAAACTTATATACCATTCCTAGACAGACCTTCATAAGTCCATCTCCCACCATCTCAATGTATGATTCCCTTCCTGGAACCTCAGTGAGATCTCTGTGGAAGTCCCTGCTTCTTTCTATCGGACCCGATAGCAAGCTTGGGAAGAATATCAAAAAGTATATGAACTCGAAGGTGCTTACTTCTTTGATAAGTCCATCGTGAATCTCGATTATCATCTGTATGGACTTGAAGCTCATATACGATAGACCGATAAAGGCAAATATGCCCTTGCCTAAACCCGTAAACGATGTAATCTTCCATATTACTAGCGGCATCAAAGAAAGCGCTATAAATAGATAATATAACTTATTGCTCTTGATTCCGCGTGTACATATTATTTGGTATCCCTTTACTATCAGTAGCTCTAATACGCAGTAAGCAGCCATGTATGCTATTGCAACCGGTGAATCCTTCATGGTCAGGTAAACCATCAGGAGGCTGACTAGGAATCCGTAGTATTTCTGATTCTTTCCTAGACATCCGAGTACGATCGTCGGTATTGCAAGCATTAAAGTTATGTAGAAGAAGTACGATCCTCCAAATAATGTCATTAGCTTCTTCCCTCCATAAGATCAGTTAGTTTCTTGCGGTCAGCCTTTCCATTTGCAGTAAGAGGCATATTGTCAATAAATATGATTCTCTTAGGTACCATGTATTCTGGCAAGAACTGCTTTAGAAAAGCCTTTATGTTCTTAACCTGTGCGTTTGACTTGTCATCAAAGTGGCTCACAACGTAGCCCTGCAGATATTTCACCTTACCGTCCTGCATCTTTGGAACAACTACAGCAGATTCTATTTCTTCCATTTTGACCAGATTGCTCTCTATATCTCCAAGCTCAATTCTGTAGCCATGGAGCTTAACCTGAAGGTCTATTCGTCCTCCGTAATAGAGCATATCCCCTTCAAAATGTCCCGCATCTCCAGTCCTGTAGCAGCGCTCCCCATCCTCTGCAACAAAGAAGGCCTTCGCCGTCTTTTCAGCATCTCTAAAGTAGCCCTTGCTTACTGTATTGCCTTTGATTATTATTTCTCCGTTATTCTCATCTATAAGAATCTCAGTGCCAGGCTTGCATCTGCCTATAGGTAAATCTTTCTCAGAAGCTGCCATTTCTTTACTGATTTCTACATCAGTTACAGCTACCGTTGACTCCGTAGGTCCATAAGTATTTATTACCTTTGCTTTTGGAAATCTCTCCATCAGCTTTTCGGCAGTTCTATTTGTGAGCTTTTCGCCACAGAACAGGAAGTTTTCTAGCTCAGGAATTAGATTTTCATCAAAGCTTCTATCTGCGAGACACATGTCGGCAAATGACGGTGTTGATATCCAGTATTTAACCTTACTCTTGCCTAGCTCGGCTAGCATATCAGCCATTGATAGCTGTAATTTCTTATCTAAGCAGAAAATACATCCGCCCGTAGCAAGTGCTGTATATACATCCATAACCGAAAGGTCAAATGAGAAAGGTGCCTGATTTAGGAATCTAGCTCCCTGCTTATCCGCTTCACTTCCGCCTAGGCCTGCTGACCAGTCTGTGAACCTGCTAAGTGCTCCACATGAAATCTCAACACCCTTAGGTTTTCCGGTACTTCCTGATGTGAATATTATGTAGTATGTATCTTCATCTGAGACTTCTAGCTCTTCTGCAATCTCTAAGTTCGCATCGCATGCTAGCTGATTAATCTCATCTCTTTCTATTATCTTGGCCTTACCTTCTAGGCAGTGTCCCTGCTCTACTGCAAGCACTAGTGGCTTATCGATAGCCTCAGCTATATCTGAAACCCTCTGCACTGGAGTTGAAACATCGACTGGACAGTATGCTCTTCCTGATCTCACGCATGCAATGAATGAAATTAGCATCAAAGGATCCTTGTGCCCAAAGACCATAATTGGTGCCTTGTCACTTCCTTGTATCTTCTCTATCTCTGCCGCAAGCCTACCTGATTTTTCCCAAAGCTCAGCATAGGTCATGCTCTGCTCTGCAGAAATCATTACAATTGCATCTGGCGTGTTATTAACATGTCTGCGTATTTTATCTAAAATCAGCATATCGTCTCCAATATCTCAAAACTATTTTCCATATTAGCTTGTACCTAGTATATCACAAAAAACCCCCTTAAAATGGGTCTAGGGTGATGTTTAAAATTATGTTAAAACTATGTTAAAAATATCGTAAGATTTTTAACCTAAAGTACAATTTTTCTTTTATCTTTAGCCCTTGCTCTTCTATATAGGACGAATTTTCTTCCTATGGCCTGAACGAATTCTGCGTTAAGTTTCTCAGCCAAATCATTACATACCACTTTAGGGTCTATCTCAACCCCCTCCTGAATAGAAACCTTTATTATCTCGTTTGCAGCTAGGTAGTCGTCTATTGCCTTGATTACATTATCAGTAACTCCGCTCTTACCTATGCTAGCTGTTGCATTAAGTCCGTTTGCTATGGACTTTAGCTTGCTTCTCTGCTTTCCTGTTATCATTTTTCCTCCTATGTGACTTTGATGATTAGTATTACTCATCAAAAATATAATAATCTTGCGTTTTACTAATGCTTATAATATTGTATACTATTTATAGAATGTTTCAAGTCTAAGTGACAAGTACACTCCTTAATAAATAATATAAGTCATACAAAGTGCCACATACCTGTTATGTGGCATCTTACGTTTTTGGTATTTCTTAGGTATTAAGGCTTTTATTGCAAAGTCTTGTAAGGCTTCTATTCTATCGCACCTGTGTCTTTTAAGCAAGCGATAAGTTCCTGTCTATCATTTTTTATCTCACCCGAAATCACCTTATCTAAAAGCATCTCAAGCACCTCGCCAATCTCTGGCCCCTGCGCCATACCTAGTTTAATCAAATCACTTCCCTTGACAGCCATGTCTTTTAGTGAAAAACATACATTTTCCTCAAGTATCCTCCTTGCACTTCTTTCAAGCTCCTGCAAGATGTCCTGCCTGTATCTAAACTCCTCTGACTGTCCGTAATTATCCGCCCTCTTCAAATCTAGGAGATTAAAGAAATCTTCCTCCCCCAGTCTTCTAAGCATCCTTTTGATTATCTTATCGCTGTTTTCTATCTGATTGTCATGGTATTTTACTAGCTGACAAACATCTGTAATTGTTACATTATCGTATTTTAGTCGCCTCAATATATTCTCTGCCATCTCAGCACTCTTGCTCGCATGTCCGTAAAAATGGCCTTCACCATCGCTTCCGATTTCAAAGCATATAGGTTTTGATATATCGTGAAACAAAGCAGCCAGTCTGAGGCTGAGCTTTGGTGGCGTATTATCCACTACCCTAAGCGTATGTTCAAACACATCGTAGACATGATGGTGGTTTTTCTGATCAAAACCTATACAAGCCTCAAATTCGGGTATGAAAATACAAATAATATCCTTGTATTCCCTAAGGTATATGCTAGGATTTTCCGAAAGCATAATCTTATTAAATTCTGACACTATGCGCTCCTCGCTCACCTTTTCTATCATATAGCCCATCTGGTGTATGGCATCTTTTGTGTTAGTTTCAACTTCAAAACCCAGCACAGCAGCAAATCTTATTGCTCTGAGAATTCTAAGCCCATCCTCAGAAAATCTCTCCTTAGCATCGCCAACCGTTCTAATCAGTTTATTTGCTATATCGTTCTGCCCACCAAATAAATCGACGAT
Organism: Eubacterium sulci ATCC 35585; assembly: GCA_001189495.1. Classification (NCBI taxonomy): domain Bacteria; kingdom Bacillati; phylum Bacillota; class Clostridia; order Peptostreptococcales; family Anaerovoracaceae; species [Eubacterium] sulci. The sequence continues at coordinate 1,334,576 of CP012068.1, forward strand.
ATCTCCGTTTATCCTGCAAGCCATTGCATTCATTGTAAAATCCCTGCGCCCTAGATCATCTTCTACACTTTTGGCAAAGCTCACTCTGTCAGGATGCCTGCCATCTGAGTATCCTGATTCACTACGAAAAGTTGTTATTTCTACTGGTTCATCTTCTATCAAAACGGTTACTGTCCCATGCTTAAGCCCAGTAGGTATCACCTTAAAGCCCGAGAAAACTTTCATGACTTCATCTGGCCTAGCCGAACTTGTCACATCAAAATCATGGACTTCCCTGCCCATTAGAATGTCCCTTAGGCTGCCGCCAACTATATAGGCCTCGTAACCAGCTTCCTCAAGCCTTTCCATAGCCGTAATGGCATTCTTTGATAGCCTTGCTCTAATATCTATGAAATTATCTATTTTTTGTTTATCTTGCATCTTGGATTTCCTTTGCCGCATCTGCGAGCTTTTGACGTCTTTACATTAGGCTTTCTTGCTCTTTGATAAAGCTTCAATATGATGTTATAATTTTATCATAAGGCTTTAGGAGGTGTTAGAATGAAACTTGGATTCCATACCAAATTTTCCTATGGAATCGGCGGTGCCGCAGACCATGCTATATATACTTTGATAGGCACCTATCTATTATTTTTCTTGACATCAGTAGCAGGTATAGAGCCAGCTTTTGCTGGTACCATCGCAGCTGCTGGTCCAATTTGGGAGGCCTTTTGCGGTCCTATTACAGGATTTGTTTCCGATAACATAGAGACTAAGTACGGAAAACGCAAACCTTTTCTTATTATAGCAGCAATTCCGCTTGCTGTTACAGTTTCCCTATTATTTACTGCATTTGATTTTAATACACATGCGAGGTTCATCTATTACATGATAATGACACTGCTCTGCTGGCAGGCTTTTTCGATGTTCTTCGTTCCATATATTGCTTGGGGTTCTGAGCTTACCGACGATTACGACGAGAGAACCGAACTTCGTTCCTACGCATATGTCGGAAATCAGTTTGGTATGGTCATCGGTATGATAATGCCGGTATTTCTAGTTTCAGCTTTCATGGATTTGGGACTTAGTAAAACTCATGCTTGGTCAGCCGTGGGCACTTTGATAGGCGTACTCTGCTGCATAGCCCTGCTCTACTGCGCATTTAGTATCAAAATAAGCGATAATCCTAATTTCAAGAAGAATTCTCATCGCGAGAAAATTTTTACTGCAAAGAAAATCACGGCTATGTTCAAGGAATACCTTGAGATAATCAAGCTAAAGCCTGCTAAATTCATAGTTTCAGCAAGCATGCTATATCTTATTGCTGATATTTTCTTCTGCTCTGTAATTGTCTATAACTTTAACTACAGGCTTGGTTTAAGTGCTACTAAATCATCACTTGCGCTAGTTGTGATTGCAATTTCTGGTGCACTTATTGCACCTTTTATATCAAAGCTATCTGCCAAAAGTGATAAAACTAGAGTTTTCAGGATAGGGATATTCACCTCCGGCACGCTTCTTATCATCATGGGAATCCTAGATATAAGGAGCTTTGCTGCATGCTGCATCATGTGCGTTTTCTACACTATTGCAAACATCTGCTACTGGCAGCTCATGCCTTCCATGCTCTACGATGTTTGTGAGGCAGAAGCACTTGCTTCAGGAAGTCATCATTCTGGTCAGGTTATCTCAACTCAGGCTCTCTCAGAGTCACTTGCAAGCGCTATAGGAACCCAATTCCTTGGCCTTATACTTCAGTTTGCAAATTTCAAGGATGAGCTTACAGTACAAAGCGAGCTAACCGTTCGCTGGATTGGCTACTGCTCAACCATTATTCCAGGTCTCATATTCATAGCAGTAAGCCTAGTATTCTTAAGACATCCGATAAACAAGAGCTCATATAACAGAATTTGCAATGCTCTTGAGAAGAGAAGCTTAGGAGAAAAGGTTGATATGAACGAGTTCAAGGATATCTACGGAGAAAAGCTCGGCGGAGTCAAAGAGCTTTAAACATCAAAAATTATAAAAGAGCTATATTCACACATATAGCTCTGTTTTCTTATTTTGCGTACTGCTCTATAAACGCCTTAAAACCTTCTGCGTTCATTCCTCCAAGCTTCATGCCTAGTATCTTGCCTTCGCTATCAACTACGTAGCTTGTTGGAAATCCTCTCAGTGTTGAGATCAATTTTTTCTCAAGATTAGAATCAGGAATAATCATCTTGTATTTTAGGCTATCAAGTTCAATAAGTTCCTTTGCTGTATCCTTAGCATCATTACCGTCAGCAACTATACCAACAACTCCTATACCTTGATCCTTAAGTTCAGAATAAACCTTCTGAATCTCTGGAAGCTCGTTTACACAAGGTCCACACCATGTTGCCCAAACATTTACAAGAGTTACTTTATTCTCCTTAAAAATGCTGTTATCAACTTTATTTCCCTCTATATCTTCAGCTGAGAAATCAGGAATGCTCTGTAGCTCACCCTGTGATACCTGACTTCTGCCATCCTTGCTATTATCTCCTGTAGTGTAACCACCATCACTGTTTCCACAGGCTGCCAAAGCTGTCGAGATTACTAGTGTAGCTAAAAGAACTAAAATCTTTTTCTTATTCATCAATATACCTTAGCGCAGCGTCTGCTGCTCCCTTTCCTCTTTTTATTACCTTTACCCATATTATGAGCTTTTCTCACTTTTATTTACAAAACTTCCCTTTGTCTTTAGCCCTATAAGTGAATCAAGCGCTCCATGATTGCATGCCTTGATGCAGGCGCCGCACCTTATACACTCTGCCGAATTAAGCTTATTTCTCACATCTATATCCATCTTACAGCTCTTTTCGCAGAGACCGCAGTCTACACATTTTGATTTCTCAAATTCAAGTCTGAATATGCCTAGCTTGTTGAACAAGCCGTAAATCGCACCAAGCGGACAAAGATACTTGCAAAACGGACGATAAACAAATATTGATGATAGAACTACAACTATCAAAATAGATAGCTTTATGAAGAAAATATGCCCTATGGTTTCTCTCAAAAACGGATTCTTTGCAAGGAGCGGAAAAGCTGCCTCTATTGTTCCAGCAGGACATAGATACTTGCAGAAATATGGTGGTGCTATTCCAATCCTATTTGTCAAAAACATCGGAAGTGCGATTACCATTACAATCAAAACCACATATTTAAGGTATCTAAGTTTGGAATCAACTGCCTTACTCAGCTTAAACTTTGGTGTTGGAATCTTAAAAAGTAGATCCTGCACAAGTCCAAAGACACATAGAAAACCGCATACCAGTCTGCCCAAAAGCGTGCCAAATAACATCAAAAGTCCCATAACATAAAGTGAGACCATATACTTTGGCGAGCCTATGATGGCCTGAAGAGAGCCTATAGGACAGGCACCCGCAGCACCAGGGCATGAGTAACAGTTTAGCCCCGGAACGCAAACAGCCTTACTGCTTCCATTATATATTCTTCCATCTAAAAATCCCTTAAAATGTGGATTTGCCATAGCGGCAAAAACAAATTGAAGCAGAGTTCTTTTGGTTTCAGACCTTCCTACTCTGCCTTTTGAAAAGTAATTTACCCTATTAAAAAGTCTCATTATCCAATACCTATGCATTCAAGACATATCTGTCCCGCCTTTTGTAAAACTGAAAGATGCTCATCGCGCATCACACCTGCATATATCATAGCAAGTGAACAACACACAAGAAGCGAACTTATAATCAAATTCTTATGTTTCTTCATCCTAATTTTCCTTTAAATCTGCCGTGCTGAAAGCAATCACCTTGGAAAGCTCATCTAGGCTCATCTCTACTTGATACCCAATTTTGCCAGCACTGAAAACTATCTTCTCACATCCAAGTGCACTTTCATCTATGACAGTTTTGAAAAATTTCTTCATTCCTATAGGCGAGCAGCCCCCGTGAATATATCCTGTTAGCGGAAGTAATTCCTTTGATTTAATCATAGAAACGCTCTTTTCACTGACTGCATGGGCCGCCTTCTTAAGGTCTAGCTCTGAAGCAACAGGTATAACAAATACATAATGCTCCTTGCTTTTTCCTTCAGTTACAAGAGTCTTGAAAACAAAATCAGGGTTCTGCCCTAATGCCTCAGCGACTTCAACTCCGCTTACAGCTCCAGTTCCCTCATAGCTGTGACTGATATAATCTATCTTCTTTTGGTCGAGAATTCTCATCACATTAGTCTTTTCGTGTTTCTTCATGATATCCTCCCTTGAATCTAATTACCCAACAAATATAAAAGTTAACTTAAATAAACACATAGTTTACAAGTATCACGTAAGTCCCTGTTCCAAACACTATCGCTAGCAAGCTATTCTTCTTCCAAAGCTGCATCGCCACGGTTACGATTATGGCTATTAGCTCAGGAATTCCATGGAAGGGTCCCATGATTTTCGTCTCCTTAAGACAGTAGACCACCATCATACCCATTATTGCATATGGCAGATACTTGCCAAGATACTCTACGAGCATAGGAGTTTCCTTGCCCCTGAAAACCAGAAACGGAAATACCCTAAGAAATAAAAGTGCAAAGGCCATAACGGATACAAGTGCCAGTGAATAAAGATCAATGTTCATCTATCCACCGCCTTCCCGCTAGCAAAGCTGCAACTGAAATAAGTAGTGCCGGAAGAAGGAAGTTCTCCCTACCGAATACACATAGACAGACAATTGTAATCGTAACACCTAAAATCGCAGGAAAATGCTTTTTGCAGCTTCTCCACTGATCAACAAAAATAGATATAATCAAAGCTGTTAGCGCAAAGTCAACGCCCTTAAGCTCAAGCTTAAAGCCAGTGTTTATCATAGTGCCTACAGCACATCCAAATATCCAATAAATGTGATTTAAAAGTGATACTGAAAAATAATAGTTGTGAGGCTTCATCCCATGTGGAACCGTGCTCGAACACAGAATTGCAAAGGTCTCATCCGTAATAGAAAATATTAGATATGGCTTCTTCCATCCACTCCCGCGGTATTTGTCAATCAAAGAAAGCCCGTAAAACAAATATCTTGCATTGATAGCAAGAGACATGATGAGAGTAGTCAAAATAGAAGCACCGCTAGCCATAAGACCAACACCCACATACTGCATGGTTCCAGAAAATACAACAAGACACATCAAAATAGCCCATCCAACGCCGTAACCAGCTTGATTGAGCATAATTCCAAAGCCTATTCCCAATACCACATAGCCTGTCATTATTGGCAATGTGCGTAGTAAAATTGTCTTAAAAGCTTCCCTACTCATGGTTATATCGTATCATCAAAAAACTATAAAAACAAGGATTCTAAAACAAAAATACACTTCGTAAAATTAGAAAAAAAGTTAAAAAAATAAACAGAGCCAAACTCCAATAGATTCGGAATTTGGCCCCTATAATTCACTTTGTTATCTAGGTTAAATAGCCTGGCATTACATCATGCCCATGCCACCCATACCTGGTGCCATAGCTGCTGGATCATTATCCTCCTTGATATCTACAATACCAGCCTCTGTTGTGAGAAGCATAGCTGAAGCTGAAGCAGCGTTCTGAAGTGCAGATCTTGTTACCTTAGCTGGGTCGACGATTCCATCTGCAATCATATCCACATACTTCTCAGTAGCTGCGTTAAATCCTACGCCTACCTTCTCAGCCATTACAGCTGCGATAACTACGCTGCCCTCAAAGCCAGCGTTTTCAGCTATCTGTCTAACAGGCTCCTCAAGAGCTCTTACAATAATTCTCGCACCTGTTCTCTCGTCGCCCTCTAGTGTCTCAGCGTATTCACGAACTGCTGGAATTGTATCTGCAAGCGCAGTACCACCACCAGCTACGATACCTTCTTCAACAGCAGCCTTAGTTGCGTTAAGCGCATCTTCGATTCTGAGCTTTCTTTCCTTTAGCTCTGTCTCTGTAGCTGCACCAACCTTAACAACTGCAACACCACCTGAAAGCTTAGCAAGTCTCTCCTGTAGCTTCTCCTTATCGAATTCTGAATCGCTCTCCTCGATAAGCTTCTTGATTGATGCAATGCGAGCTGCGATTTCTTCCTTATCGCCGTTACCTCCAACGATAACTGTCTTATCCTTATCAACCTTTACAGTTGTTGCTGTTCCAAGAAGGTCAAGTGTAGCCTCCTTAAGGTCATAACCAACCTCTTCACTTACAACTGTACCGCCTGTTAGGATAGCAATATCCTCCATCATAGCCTTTCTTCTGTCACCGAAGCCTGGTGCCTTAACTGCAAGCACATCGATGATTCCCTTGAGCTTGTTGATAACTAGTGTTGCAAGAGCCTCGCCCTCAACATCCTCAGCTATGATCATAAGCTTTCTTCCCTGCTTAACTACCTGCTCTAGCAGTGGAAGTAGCTCCTGGATATTTGAAATCTTCTTATCTGTAAGAAGGATGTAAGGGTTCTCGATTACAGCCTCCATCTTGTCTGAATCTGTAACCATGTAAGCTGATAGATATCCTCTATCAAACTGCATACCTTCTACAACGTCAAGGCTAGTTCCAAGTGATCTTGACTCCTCAACTGTGATAACGCCGTCCTTGCCAACCTTCTCCATAGCTTCTGCAATAAGGTCACCGATTTTCTCATCAGCAGCTGAAACTGAGGCTACCTGAGCTATGCTCTCCTTAGTCTCAACCTTCTTTGCATTAGCCTCGATATTCTCAACAGCCTTTGCAACTGCACCCTCGATTCCCTTTCTTAGGACCATTGGGTTTGCACCTGCTGCTACATTCTTGAATCCTTCTCTAATAATGATCTGCGCTAGAAGAGTAGCTGTAGTTGTTCCGTCACCAGCAATATCGTTTGTCTTAGTAGCGACTTCCTTAACTAGCTGAGCACCCATGTTCTCTGTGCCATCCTCTAGATCTATATCTCTTGCAATTGTTACACCATCATTTGTAATAAGCGGTGAACCAAAGGACTTGTTAATAAGAACGTTTCTGCCCTTAGGTCCTAGTGTAATCTTAACTGTGTTTGCTAATTTATCAACGCCAGCCTGAAGTTTTCTTCTGACCTCTTCACCATAAAAAATATCCTTTGCCATATTCTACTCCTATACTTATCAATTATTTTACGATTGCTAAAATGTCTGACTGGTTCATAAGAGTGTACTCTTGCCCATCAAACTTAACATCTGTACCTGCGTACTTCGCAAAGATAACTTTATCCCCAGCCTTGAGTTCCATTGGCTCATCCTTAGTTCCAGGACCTACCTCTAAAACCTCAGCCATCTGTGGCTGCTCCTTAGCTGCGCTTGTCAAAATGATTCCACCTGAAGTCTTCTCCTCTGCCTCGAGCTTCTTAATCAAAACTCTTGTGCCTAGTGGCTTAATTCCTACACTCATCACTTACCTCCTGTATTTATGTAAAATCTAAGGTTTATTCAATCTTTAGCACTTGAACCGTCAGAGTGCTAACTGTAGTTTATTGTATGACTTTCCCCATATAATGTCAATGATTTTTTACTATTTTAGGCTTAAATACACAATTGCACTACATTTAAAATTATCCCCGAATTTGATAGTCTCTACTGCTCCTTCGCGTCGAGATTTCTGATGTAATAAAACAGGTATTGCTGTGCAAAACCAGATAGCTTTCCAAACTTTTCTCCTGCGAAGCTTTCCATACCTTTGATATTGTTTTCCTCAAATCCATAAAGCCTTGCCATAACTCTCTTAACCCATACATCTATAGGGAAGCTGTCAGTTTCATTCATTCCAAAAAGCCTTATACAGTTTGCAACCTTAGGTCCAACACCACATAGCTCGCTAAGCTGCTCAAAGTTATTAGGTAGTCCTTTTTCGCATACGGTCTTTGCACTCTCAATTAAATATCTTGATCTATACCCTAGCTTTATACTAGCAAGATCATCCTGAGTCAATGAAGCAAGTATTTCAGGACTTGGAATCGCGTAGTTTTCTAACTTTGCTACTCTTTCAGTATCATCATTTAACCAAGATGTATCATCAGCCTCAATTCTCTCACCGAACTCTCTTGAAAGATTTTCTATGCATCCTTTGATTCTTGGAATATTGTTATTCTGCGAAATTATAAAAGAAACTATAGTCTCCCAAAGCTCTTGTTTTAAAATTCTAATTCCAGCTCCATAGCTTATTGCATCGCGAATGACCTCATCATTCTTTGATAGAGTAGATTTTATTTCTCCGTAGTCCCTCTCTAAATCAAGATAAGGAATCCAGATTTTTTCTAGGTCGTCATCTGCATGCTCGCCTAGGTTTGTTATCTTCAGCTTTCCATCAAATTTTGATGCACCTTCCTTAAAGCTCATATTAACTATGCGCCCATGCGCTGTGCCTGTATACGAGCCATCTGCCTGTTTTCTCCATCTGAAACACTGCCCGCAGTCAAATATGTGGTCCAGATCAAAATCCCGTACCTCTATATCAAAACTTTTCATATATGTCTCCTAAACTACCTCATTAACTTCTACATCTGCTCTAACTACGTTGAAAGCAGTCATTGCTTCCACCTCTTTGACGAGATTCTTTTGGTATCTTCTCGCTATATCAAAGACAGACATTCCGCTCTGCACCTTGATTGAAGCAGTCAAACTCAAATTATCCGGCTCGGTATTTTCAAATACCCAGTCAACCGAAGCCACTCCGTCTGTGGCTAGACCAACACACTCTGCAATATCTGTTAGAACTTTATCTGAGATAAAAAAATCACCTAGATAGCTAAATGTGGGTCTTACTACTGACTTATTTACGAGCTTACCCTCGCCCATACGGCTTCCCGGGGCGAACTTTTCGGTCGCGCCTTTTGCACTTCTCCAAAGTTTCATAGGATCTAGGAAGTAGCCTGCAAAGTCTCTTTTAAGCTGAAGGGTAGGTACAGGAATTACATGCTTTCCTTCAACAAGCCTCTGCTTCTGTGCAGTCTTTCTCTCATCCGCTGTCGTGATATCCTCTATATATATTCTCTCGCTGACTTCTGGAAGCTCAAGCCTTGTAGCAATCTTATCTACCATATTGTCTGAAGTTCCTAGTATCAAAATATTCTTAGGCGAGATTTTTCTTATCTTTTTCTTTGTTTCTTCAGCTATTTCATCGTTCTTAAAAAGAGCAGTCTTAATGGCACCAACCCTTGTACTCTGGCGCTTTGCTGACACACCACAAACGACGCTATCATTGTAAATGAACAGCCCGTCATCTATTATTGCCGAGATTCCCTTTTCCATACACAGAGCCTGTGCCTGATAGGATTTTCCCGTTCCACTTTTTCCTGTCAAAGAATAAACTTTCATCTTTACTTATTTATGTCCTTCTGTTATAATACTTATGAATTGTAGAGATATTTAAGGAGGATTTAATAATGGCTTACAAAATTTCAGATGCTTGCATCAGCTGTGGTGCTTGTGCAGCAGATTGCCCAGTAGAAGCTATCACAGAAGGCAGCAGCCAGTACGAAATCGATGGAGATAAGTGCATCGATTGCGGAACATGCGCTGAGGTTTGCCCTGTAGACGCTCCAGCTGCTGAGTAGTTACACGCAATCCAAAATGAGGTTGTCTTACGACAACCTCTATTTTTTTACTTATTATTCTTGCTAGCTTCCTTTGCTTCCTTCTTCTTAATATCGTTCATATGATATGCTAGAGAATGAAGGCTGTCTGAAAGCTGCACGTTCTCTACTGCAACGTGTCTTGGCACCTCAATATCGATGCGCGCAAAATTCCAAATTCCGCTAACACCAGCAAAAGTAAGCTTATCTGCAACCTCCTGAGCGTTCTCACGGTTTACGCAGATAATTCCTATATCTATACTTTCCTTTTCGACAAATTCAACTATGTTTTCGAAGTCGTAGATTTCTGTTCCATCTAGATCGCTTCCTATCAAATCTTTGCGTATCTCAAAAACACCGCAAAGCTTGAAGCCACGCTTAAACGTATGAGTATATTTAGTGATGGCATTACCGAGGTTACCAGCACCTATGATAACCATGCGGTACTCCTTATCAAGTCCCAAAATGGCATCTATTTCGCTTCTTAGCACCTCTATGCTATATCCGTAGCCTTGCTGACCAAAACCGCCAAAATTGTTCAAATCCTGCCTTATCTGTGAGGCAGTATAGCCGATGAGATTACTGAATTCCTTAGATGAGATTTTCTCTACACCCTTCTTCTCCAGTTCGATAAGATATCTTCTATATCGCGGTAATCTGTTGATAACTGCATTTGAAATCTTTGCGTTCTTCATGGACAATCCTTTCTACATAACTTAAAAGCCTAGCCTTGTTTAGCTAAAAAAACCCGCCTTAAGTGGCGGGTAAAAATTACTCTGTCTGTTCTTCTACGTATCTTACTAGATCACCGACTACCTGGAACTTCTCCGCCTCTTCGTCAGGAATTTCGATTCCGTATTCTTCCTCGATAGCCATTATAATTTCTACTGCATCAAGAGAATCAGCCTCAAGGTCCTTCATCAAATTTGTATCCATTGCTACCATTGATTCATCTACACTTAGCTGATCTACGATTATGTCTCTTACCTTGTCAAAAACCATTGTTACCCTCCGATTGATATAATTATAATATAAAATTTCCACTTTGCCAAATCACAAAAATTATTATAGCTTGCACTCTATCCCAATGCAACACATTTTTATTTTTTTATATTTCTATTATATGTAGCTTTTTTACCTATGCCTTAAATACTCGAGATTTTATAGTTCAGCCCACTTGTCATATGTATCGTCAAGCTCTGTCTTCATGTCGCTAAGCTTCTTGCTCACTTCGGCTAGCTTTACATGGTCACTTAGGTATTCAGGCTCGCACATTTTCGCTTCCATATCCGAAATACGGGCTTCTAGAGTCTCTATCAGATTCTCTAATCTTTCCTTTTCCCTAGCTCTACGCCTATCTTCGGCTTCCTTCTTCTTCTTTAGCTCGCGCTCCTGCGCAGAGCTCAAAGTACCTGCCTTTGCAACTCTTTCTTCATCGCCGTTAAGTATGTTTCTGAGATACGCCTTTGATGACTCAATCTCAGCCTTTTTCTCCATATAGTAGTCGTACTTGCCAAGATAGTTTTTGATGCCATTTGGCTCTAGTTCAAAGATTCTATCAGGAATTCTATTCAGAAAATATCTGTCGTGAGTTACTGTAATAACCGTTCCAGGATAGTCCATCAAAGCCTCCTCAAAGGCCTCTTTAGACTCTATATCAAGATGGTTTGTCGGTTCGTCAAGGAGCAAAAGATTTGATCCTGAAAGCATGAGTTTTAGCAGCGCTAGTCTTGCCTTCTCACCACCAGAAAGCGAGCCTACATTTCTGAAAACCATGTCATCGGTAAATAGGAATCTTCCGAGAAGGCCTCTGACCTCACCATCCGTATATCCCCTGAATGTATTGTGAATTTCATCCATCACAGTGAGACTATCATCAAGAAGCTGCTGGCCCTGGTCGTAGTAGCCTATTTCAACGTTATGACCTATCTTAAGGAATCCGTCTTTTGGTGTAAGCTCCTCCATTATTATTTTTAGAAGTGTTGATTTTCCAACACCATTAGCTCCAACCACACAGATTTTTTCGCCACGCTTAACATCAAAGCTAGCATGTTCAAAAAGCCTTCTATTGTCATATCCTGCGGCTAAATTTTCTGCAAAGAGAACATCGTTACCACTTTTCAGATTTTGATTGAAATCGACCTTAATTGGCTTTTTTTCGCTCTCAGGTCTATCGATTAAATCAAGATGAGCGAGTCTTTTTTCTCTTGAAGCAGCTCTCTTTGCTAATTTCTCAGTACCGCGCTCCTTAAATCTTCTAATTAAATCCTCTTCTCGTTTTATCTTTGTCTGCTGGTTCTCATAAGCCTTGAGCTGAGCATCTCTTGTCGCATGTTTTTTTACCATGTACTCAGAGTAATTACCGCTATAGCAATCTATATGATGATTGTGAATCTCAAATATATGATTTACTGTCTGATCTAGGAAGTATCTGTCATGGGATATGACAACTATAGTTCCCTTATACGCCTTTAAATACTGCTCTAGCCACTTTAGTGTTCCAATGTCTAAGTGGTTTGTTGGCTCATCGAGAAAAAGTATATCAGGCTTTCTAAGCAAAAGACATGCGAGCGCAAGCCTTGTTCTCTCACCGCCAGAAAGCGAGCCAGTACTTTGATTATAATATTCTTCACCAAAAGCCATGCTCGTAAGTACACCTGAGATTTCGCTCTTATATGTGTAGCCACCTTTGATTTCAAACTCGTGCTGAAGTGCGTTAAGTCTGTTCCAAAGAGGCTTTGCTGCATCGGGATTTGTTTCCTTAGCAATCTCTTCGTTCAAGTGTAGAATTTCTTCTTCCATAGCAACCATATCGGTGAAGATATTATTTACTTCCTCTATAACTGTGAGGTCATCATCAAAGTTATCTCTCTGCCTGAGATAACCGATTGTAGTATCCTTTCCGACAAAGCAGTTTCCTGAATCAGCCTTCATCTGGCCTGAAATTATGTTAAGCAGAGTCGACTTTCCGGCGCCATTTGCACCAACAATTCCGACCCTGTCTCCTGCGTTTATATGAAATGAAATGTTCTCTAATATTACTTCTGTTCCGTAGCTCTTACAAATATCAGAAGCCGATAATATTATCATCTTTCCTCCAAATTTTAGAAAGGCAGGTTTGCTGTAGCATCTAGGCGAAGTGAATCTGCTCCGCACTTTAGGTACTTATAGTAGCCTGCGCATGCTATCATAGCTGCATTATCTGTGCAAAGCTTCTTTTCTGGAAGGAAAAGTTCAATTCCTTCTTCCTCGCAGCGCTTTGCAACCGCCTCCCTTATTCTACTGTTTGCTGCAACACCACCTGCAAGCACAAGCCTCCCATCACCGTACTGCCTAACCGCCTGCATGCTTTTATCAACAAGTACATCTACGATAGCTTCCTGAAAACCTGCTGCGATATTGCTTATATCTAGTTCTCTATTTGCTTGTCTTTCTGTATTTACGTAGTTTAGCACAGCAGTTTTGATACCGCTGAAGCTAAAATCAAGACTATCTTTATCTAGGTATACCCTCTTAAAGTGAATTGCCTCAGGATCACCTTCCTTAGCCAAATTGTCGATTTTAGGGCCTCCAGGATAACCAAGTCCAATTACTCTTGCAACCTTATCATAGGCTTCTCCAACAGCATCATCTCTCGTGCTACCTATGACCTCAAAGCTTGTGTAATCCTTTACATTTATCAAGTTAGTATGTCCACCTGAGATAACAAGACTAACAAAAGGAGGCTCAAGCTCTGGATAACTTATATAGTTGCTGCTGATATGCCCATGCATGTGATTAACTCCTACGAGGGGGATATCGTTAGCAAGTGCAAGCACCTTAGCTGCTGCAACACCTATAACCAGCGCTCCTATAAGGCCAGGGCCATAGGTTACAGCTATCAAATCTATATCAGAAATCCTAACGCCTGCATCATCAAGTGCCTTTGCAATAACACTATTTATGTTCATCAAATGCTGTCGTGAGGCAATCTCTGGAACAACACCACCGTAGAGCTTATGAGTCTCTATCTGAGTGCTGATTACATTTGATAGAAGTTCTCTACCATTTGCAAGCACTGCCGCAGCCGTCTCATCGCAACTTGATTCTATGGATAATGTCAAAAATTTATCGCCCTTACAGCTAATATTCCTAGGCATCTACTTCCTCCAAATTCATAAGCACCGCATCCTCTATAGGTTCAACATAGTATCCCTTTCTGATTCCTACGCAAGAAAACCCTGCACTCTTATACAGTGCTTTTGCTGCTATATTGCTCTCCCTGACCTCTAAATACCAGCTTTTGATACCCTGCTCTCTCGTAAGCTCAAGAACATGGTTTAAAATAGTCTTTCCAATACCAAGTTTTCTTTTCTCTGGCAAAACAGCAACCTTATTTATCTGGCACTCATCAAGCAGAGTCCAGATTCCTATATATCCGACTATGTTATCTTCTCCATCACAAGCGATAAAAAAATTCGCCAGCTTATTTTCGCAAATCTCTTGCTCTATGGCATCAAAACTCCAAGGCACGCTAAAGCATGCATTCTCAATTCTTACGATGTCATCTATATCCCTTTGATCTGCTGTTCTGATAATCAACTCTTATATCGCTCCATCTTTCTCGCCATCTCTTCTGCGAGTCTTCCATCCTTTAGCTTTTGTTCAGCCTCAGGAAGCCTCATGTACTCTGGCTCAAGCTGATCAAAATCCAAAAGTTCTCCATCCTCAAGCTTTATACATGCGTATCTGCAGACCATATCAGCGCTTTGATTCATCTCATCTACCTCTGCGATATTCATACCGCTAAGTCTATCCGCATAAGCTATGACTCCATCTCCATACCATTTGATATCATCATATTCCTCTGCTACTTCTAGCACCTCGTCTAGCATATATGGTCCTGGAGCGAGAATTTCACTTCCGTCATTCCCATAAATAGCACCGTAGACTTGACCTCGTCTAGCATTGTATATTACTGCAACCTTGTTATCGCTATCTGCCTTCTCCTTGAAAATCTCCAGTGAGTTAACAGATATACACTTTTTGCCTAGAGTCTGTGCTAGAGTTTTCGCAGTGGCAAGCCCTATTCTGATTCCCGTAAAGGAACCAGGTCCAACTGATACTGCAATTGCATCAAGTTCATTTAGAGAAATTCCAAGCTCATCTACCAGTTCCTTAATCATAGGCACAAGTTCGCGCAAATGACTCATACTATCTGTAGTCACTCTGTTAACAGTCTTTCCGTTCTCATCAACGATAGCGACTGAACCGACTTTTCCCGTTGTCTCTATGCCTAAAATGAACATTTGTAAACCCTTTCTCCTTCGGCTTTACCATACTCTAGAAATATGTACTTTGTGTTCTCTGGTAAGAGCCCCTCTATGATGTCAGCCCATTCTATAACGCAGATGCCACCTCTATCAAAGTACTCCTCAAGCCCAGCCTCAAAGGCCTCATCCTCTCCACTGAGCCTATACACATCAAAATGAAATAGAGGAAGTCTTCCACTAAAATACTCGCTCACAATAGTAAAAGTAGGGCTTGTAATCATCTCCTCGATGCCAAGCCCCTTTGCTATTGATTTCGTTAAAGTTGTCTTTCCGGTGCCAAGGTCACCGATAAGAGCAAGAACATCGCCGGCCTCTAGTTTCTCGGCCAAAGCAGATCCAAACTCCTCAGTTTCCCTTTCCCCACGAATTACATATTCTATCAAATCGAAAAATCCTTCTGTGAAAGCTTATATATAGCTTTTGCATAAATCTTAGTCATTGTCTCAAATCTATCAAGAGCAAGTCTCTCATCTCTCTGATGCATTACATCTGGATCTCCTGGGAACAAAGCTCCAAAGGCTACATGATTCTTCATCGAACGCGCATACGTACCCCCACCTATGGTCATAGGAGGAGTGTCCATATCCCCAGTAAACTCCTGATATACCTCCATAAAGGTCTTGATCATCGGATTATCCACATCAAAGAAGATAGGATCCTGTGCACTCTTCTTCACAAGACCGATATCATACTTTTCTATAGTCTCTGTAATACCCTTGTAAACAGCATCCTCTGTGCACCTAACTGGATATCTTACGTTTATTGTGAGGCTCAAAACCTTTCTATCAAAGCTTAAAACTCCGACATTGAACGTGAGAGATCCCGATACATCATCGCTCATCTCACATCCCATTCTCTCTCCACCTAGGTCAAAACCTATGTGGTCGTTATAGAATCCGATGATATCATTAACCTGTTCATCAGCGAAATTAAGTCCTCCGAGGAAATCCATCAAAATGGAAATAGCATTTAGTCCCTTAGATGGTGAAGCGCCGTGGGCAGACTTACCCTCTACACTTATCTCAAGGCTTTTACCTACGCCCTTGCAGTTAATCTTAACTGGGATTCCATTTATCTCCTTGTGAGCATCTCTATATTCTGCTACCTTGTCCTTGATTGTATCATAAACAGCTGTATCCTGTGAATTGACTACTGCACGAGCTTTTTCTGCAACCATATTGGATGCTGCTCCGCCCTCAAGGTTTCTTAGCTGAAGTCCCTTAGCATGGCGCTCAGCAAACTTCTTTACAAGGTCGAATGACAATATTCCTTTCTCGCCATGAACGACTGGAAAGTCTCCATCAGGAGTAAATCCGTAGTCAGCTGGTCCAATCTTCTCTAGATATTTATCCATACCTATCCAATTGGTCTCCTCATCTAGACCTAGAATAAGTCTAATTCTGGCACCAGGCTCGTACCCAGCCTTCTTAAGTGCTCTCATTGCAAACAGTGCTGCAACAACAGGTCCCTTGTCATCGGTAGTTCCTCTGCCGTATATATATCCATCCGCAACATCACCGCTGTAAGGAGCAAAGCTCCATCCATCGCCTGCTGGTACAACGTCAAGATGCCCTAGGATACCCATTATCTTGCCCTCATCTCCAAACTCAGCATGAGCTCCGTAATTGTCAGCATTATGAGTTCTAAAGCCCATATCCTCGCATGTCTTAAGCACAAGCTCAAGAGCATCCTGAACTCCCTGTCCAAAAGGATATACACTTCCATCAGCTGCAGTTACTGCATCGCTGCCTTCGCTATTTATTCTGATCAAATCCTGTAAAAACTGGATCTGTTCAGGCATATCATCTTCGATTATCTTGATATAATCCTGCATTTGTCTTCTCCTAATCAAATTGGTGTGGCATGCACGTCCCTGCTAATGTATCTGCACATTAGTCAATAGCCACTACTCCCTTAACCTCAGGTATGCTGCTCATCAAAACCTGCTGCACTATATTTGAAAGTGTCATTCTTGCACCAGGGCATCCTGCACAGTGCCCCTTAAGTCTAACCTGTACTACATTGTCCTCTGTAATTCCTGCAAGCTCGATGTCTCCGCCATCTCTCTGTAAAATCGGTCTAATCTGATCAAGTACTGCTTCTACCTTCTTTTCCATGCTGTACCTCTTTCTATATTAAATGTGCAATATGTTAAATTTACTTATAAAAAGTCAACTAATATTATACTATACTTAAAAAAAACTCGCAAGAAATGGAGATACTTGCAAGTTCTGCTATTTTGAAACAACTAAGATAGACTTGTCATATAGACGAATATCCTATCTGGCAAGCCTATCTAATATATTTTGATTATAGCTGCTTAAACGATACATACTCCATATCAAAACCCAATGGCTTCGGTCCAAATACATCCAGTCCTTTTACAGTAGTCCAAATTTCTGGTGATGGCAGTCCAACAATATACATCTTTTTTCCAATCCCAAAATTAGGTGTTGTTATAACTCCGCTGTCTTCTCCAATCATACATATAAGATCAGGAATCATGATATTCACTTTATCATTTTTGTATCCTACCATATTTTCATTTTTTATTAGAATACGATATGTTTCAGACTCATATTCTCCAATTCCTTTAAGGTTAATTTCCCCAATATTGAAACCACCTTCTGTTTTCCATGGCATATCAGTGACTTCTCCATGAAAAAGAACCTTTCCATCATATTTTTCTGCAATATTTTGTGCTGCAATGCCTCCATTTCCATCTGATAATCTTAATGTTTGTCCTACTTTAAGTGCATAGCTTAGCATTCCAGGTATTGTTGATTTTTTATATTGTTTACCTGTCATTGGATGATCAGTAACACCAACCTCATTATCACTCACTACTGCAATTGCCCTTATCATTTCTTCTGCCCTAAAATCATTGCATACTTTTTCAAATATAATTGATTCGCCAAATTTTGTTGCTACTGAAACAGGATATATCGGCATATTCTCTATAAAGTATGTTGAATGTTGAAGTTCCGGTACTGCCCTACCTGCCGGGTCAGCGTCGACTATAGGGAGATTAAGTATCGCTGCGATGTGTAATGCCTCCGCTGTATTTTCACCACCAAGCTCTGTAGAAGATACGGCACAGAATTTTTTTCCCATATATTTTTCAAGCTGCTTAAATGCTAATGCAGCAGATGAGTCTTCTAGCTTTGGTAAATATTTAAAATTAGAATCAACATCAACCTCTTCTTTGTTTTCTTTAGGTGCTCCGCAGCCATAAGGTGTTGCTATAAACTCCTCATCCGAGAGTTCAGCTAGGGAAATCATTCTAAACAATTTACCATTTTCTATATCCTTATTTACAAGTTCTAATCCCTTTTCTAGGCTTCCACCACCGCCTGTACCTAATATAGCACATCCATGTAATAAATCACTAATCTGTTGTTTTGTAAGCTCATTCATTTTTTGCCTCCTTAAATTTATTTTCTCTAGATAGAGAAGGTACAAAATGCTCAATTAATGCATAAATAATAGCTGATGCTACAATTCCTAAGTAATCTATTTGTAATACGAAAGAAATTATAACGGATATTATCCATGCAATTACACCTACGAAATTCCATCCATCTACAGAATGCCAATTTTGCGGCTTTCCTTTTCCAATAATGAAATAATCTACGAACATGATTCCGCCAACAGGGCATACTAAATATGCTAGCATACTCAATACATCCTCAACCCTTGTCAAAATACCACATAGTCCTAATATTATTCCTATTGTTCCGGCTATTATTGTAACTTCTCTTCGCCTATTATCTGGGGTATTAAAGGCCATGACAAAATTAAGTCCTGCGCTGTAGGCATTTGATACATTTGTTGTCCATGCAGATAATATCAGTGATATTACTCCTAATAATGGTAATCCTATTGTTATCAAGACCGAGCTAATATCAAAGTCATCTGTCATTTTTGTGAGCATAGCACCCAATATCAATGTTATAACTCCCATTGGAAAAACACCTAAAACAGTTGATTTCACAGTGTCTTTACGTGACTTTTGAAATCTTGTTACATCTGCGGCGGTTATTGTGCCTACAGCATAAAAATCAAATGATAAAGCTACGCCTCCCATAAAACTCATGCTGCGTGTAACTTCCTTGTCAAGAGATCCTATTCCGTACTGTTTAATAGCCATTACGGTACCTGCAAACATAACAGCAAGTAATAAAGGGATTGAAATTACATTAAGTTTTTCTATTGCAGCCATACCAAATACCGCGGTAATTAGCATTATAAATCCCCATCCAACAGCTGATACTACTACAGGTATATTTATATCAAAAGAAGACTTTATGAAATTCGAAAATGATTGTGCACATTCTTGATTATTGATACCAAACCATCCTACTAAATTAATTGCATATATTACGCTTATAATATATCTAGCACCTTTTTTCCCAAAAGTAGATTCCGCAAGTGAACATGATGCTAGACCTAAATCACTTCCCATAAATCCTAAAATTGACATTATAACGACGACTATAACATATCCGATTGTTCCTGAAGCGATTGCCTCCCAGAATGGCATTTTGCCTGCGAGAATTGCGCCTTCAAGGAAAGAAGGGATACATACACAAATACCTGCTTGTACAAAAGCTAGAGATAACCAACTTTGACGTTGATCCTTTGTCTTTGCAGTCAGTGCATTCGATTCTACTTGATTCCTGCTCATAAAATACCTCCATGTCAGTTAATTCCTAATACGAATGTTTTAATATACCCAATGATATATATGACCCGGTACCTATAATATTATCAGAGTATTATTACAAAAGCTTTGGGCGTCTCTCTAAAAAAAAGCATTGTAAATTGTGCACCTGCACAATTGTCTTGCCATTACATTATGCATATAGTAGAATTAATATCATAAGTTTAAAATACCATATTAAGATAGGGAAACGAGGTGGATTTCAACATGAGTATAACCGTAAGAGATTGTCTTTCTCTTCCCTCTCTAAGTTCAGGAAAGGTCGTTGCAGGTGAAAGAGGGCTTGACAGTATAGTAACAAGTGTTTCTGTTCTTGAATTTGATGATTACGAAGACAACTTCTACATACCTAATGAAATAATTATTACATCATTTTACTGTGCTAAAAATAATGTAGATGAACAATGTAAGATAATACGTCATTGCAAAAATAATGGCGATGTAGCTTTAATCTTATTTTATTCAGATGTAATTTTGAAGGGGATTGATAACAAACTCATACAAACAGCCGATGAAAACAACTTTCCTATAATCGTTCTCAAAGGTAACGATATGGGCCTTGTTTATAGTGATGTAATTGCAGATATAATGGAAGCAATTATAACTGATAGACAACTAGGAAAAGATTTAGAGATCAAATTTAAAGATGGGTACTCTTGGGAAAAAAATATAATTACCTATGTTCTTGATAATGGATTCGATGAAAAAGATAAATTTGCAAAGAAAATAGCACTATCTGCAAGTGAATTTAATTCTATGCTGATTATATCCACTAAACACAACTCTTCTGTTTTTACATTAGAGCAATGTGCAATAGTAAAAAAATATTTAAACAAAGTTGGAATTTCTCATATTGCAGATGTCAAAGACGGAAATATAGTTGTAATGTTACGGCACACAAAATTCAGCCGTGAAAAAAATAATACTGTTAATGATTCTATTGATAAATCATGGCTGAATGAACACATAAAAATTATATATAAGATTTTTGAAGCGGTTGTTGATACTGTAATTTTTTTATTTGACAATATTAACGATATTAAAGACTTTGGTCATAACTACAGACTTGTATCAGAGTCTAAAAAAGCACTTTTCACTATTTTCCCCCAAAAAAATTTGATATTTCCATCACACTTAAGATTTTCTTTACAGTGCAAAGACTTGTTATATAACTACATACCCGTAACAACCATTTTGGATCCAATGATTTCAAATGACCACTATGAAGTCATTGAAACTCTTGCAACATTTATGTTAGATGCTGATTTTGAGGTAAAGCGTGCAGCTGAGATAATGTATGTTCATAGGAATACAATTCTTTACCGAATAAAAAAGGCAAATATCTTACTTGGTCAAGATATATCTAGCTGGCCATTCTGTCACGAACTCTACTCTGCTATAGCAGTTTGGAGGTTGAAAAATAATATTTGATATGGTATTTATGAAAGTAAATTACCTATACTTGCAAGTTCTGCTATTTTGAAACAACTAAGATAGACTTGTCATATAGATGAATATCCTATCTGGCAAGCCTATCTAATATAAATGTTTCTGTTTTATTTACAGTTGCATAAATGAAATATATTTTTTATCCAATCTTCCATCCTATTGCCTCTCTTCTTGAGTCAACGAATCTCTGGTAGATTCCGTCCTGCATAATAAGTTCATCATGGGTTCCATGTTGTTCAATTTTTCCTTTGTTTATAACAAATATTTGTTCTGCTTTCCTCACTGTTTTCAAACGATGCGCAATCATTAAAACGGTCTTTTCTTTTGTCAGTTCTTGAATGGCTTCCATAAGATCCCTTTCATTTTCTGGATCTACATTAGCAGTCGCTTCGTCGAGTATGATAATAGGTGCATCCTTCATAATTGCTCTGGCAATTGAGATACGCTGCTTTTCTCCCCCTGAGAGCGAAGCACCATTTTCTCCAATAACCGTATTATATCCATCTGGCAGAGCCATGATAAAATCGTGGCAACAAGCTTTCTTTGCGGCCATAATTACATCATCCATCGGTGTATTTGGCTGTCCAAAGCGAATGTTATTTGCGATTGTATCATGGAATAGATATACATTTTGGAATACAAAACTAAAATTTTGCATCAAAGCGTCCATCGAATATTCTTTAACGTTCTTTTCGTCGAGAGATATCATGCCTTTATCAACATCCCTAAATCGAGCAATCAAATGGCAAAGTGTAGTCTTACCTCCACCAGATGGTCCCACGAAAGCTACTGTAGTTTTTTCGGGTATTATCAAAGAAACATTATCAATAATTTTCTTCTTGTCATAAGCAAAATCAACACTGGATATTTCGATGTTGTCTGTTTTTGTGATATATTCTTCGCCAGATATATCCATTGGCTCAATACTCAAGGTTTCCTTTGCTCGTTCTACACACATATCTACCACTCGTAGAAGAGCAGAATATGCTCCCATCGTTTCAAGACCTGAAAATACTATAAACGACATAATCATCATTATAATCGCTGTAAGTAGTTCCATGGACCCATTAAGATAAAAGCCAATTGAGGAAATCAAAATAACAACTCCTGTGAGTTTCATCACAATGTTTTGAAACGGAATATACCTGTTACAAATCATCTCAAACTTAGTAGTCGTATCACCGGCCGTACGGATTGTATCGTCTAGTTTGTTTCTCCATGATGAAACCATATTGTAAGCTTTTACTTCTGGCATACCCTGAATATATTCTAGTACCCCTGATATCACTTCTGTGTCAACTGATATCTTTTTTATAGCAGTGTCTACATTTGCTTTTCGCATTGCACGGTTTATTAAAGAAAATATTAAAACCCCTACAAGACAAATTATTCCTATTCTCCAATCAAATGCGAGGATCATCAAAACGATAATTGCTGTATTAAGAATTCCTTGAGTTGTAAGCATTACTACACGTGTAGCAACATCGCCTAGTTGTTCCATTACATTAGTGGTAATTGTAGTTATTTGACCTAGACTATTTTCATTAAAGTACCCCATCGGTAAATATCTCAAATGCTCAGCTATTTCAATCCTTTTGTCGGCACACTCCCTATACCCCGCCTTACACTGCAGCATGGTGGATATGCCCCTCAGAAATGATTCAAAAATTACAGAAATGAGCAATATGCTAAATCCTCCAAGAATCCTATCTCCAGATATACTATTTGAAAGAAGTCCATCCATAACAAGATAAATTGCTGGAAATTTACTTGCTTCGCAAATAGCAATTAAAACTCCAATTACAAGCGTATAATAAAACAGGCGTCGATTCTCTTTTGCACAGAAATTAAAGAACTTTTTGAGTGTGGTAATCATGCAAGCGCACCCCCTTCCGATTCATATATGTCTTTCGCATAAATATGAGCCTCCCACATATTTTTGTAAAGATTACTGGAATTAAGAAGCTCAGTGTGGGTTCCTTTTGCCTCAATATTACCATCCTTTATCACAACAATCTGGTCGGCATTAGTTATCGTAGAAAGTCTATGCGCTATCACAATAAGTGTCTTTTCTTTAGATAGTTCCGAAACAGACCTCTGAATAACAGCTTCATTCTCAGGGTCAGTGTAAGCTGTCGCTTCATCAAGAATTAAAATTGGTGCATTCTTTAGCATTGCTCTAGCAATAGAAATACGTTGTCGTTCTCCCCCACTAAGATGAGCCCCACTGCCTCCGACAATTGTATCAAAACCATTCTCTAAGTCCATGATGAAATCATAACAGCCACTTTTTCGTGCAATATTTTCAACATCTTCGTTTGACGCAGACGGTTTACCCATGCGAATATTTTCTCTTATAGAAGTATTAAACAGAAAACTATCTTGTGACACATATGCTATTTGCTCATTGTAGTCAGATAGTGATATATCACGAATGTCAACTCCACCGATTTTGATATTTCCGTCATGTACATCCCACAATGATGCTACGAGGCGCGCTACAGTTGACTTTCCACTGCCAGAAGGCCCTACAAGCGCTGTCACACTTCCGTTTGGTATATTTAGATTGAAATTATGAAGTACTTCTTTTTCACCATATCCAAAGCAAATATTATTAAGTGTAATATCATGAGTCATAGGCAAATTTTTACTCGTTTCTGGGCGTTTCAATTCCGTAAGGTTCAATATATCATCAATCTCTTTGAAAATTGTAGATGCTTTTGTAATATCATCGCTATAGCTCATCACAGTAATGAGTGGTGTAATAAGCCCGCATGACAGTATAACAATCATAATGTAGTCTGTAAGATCAAGAGAGCCATTCATCGTAAAAATTGCACCAATAGGTAAAACTGAAAGCAATGTTGCTGGAGCAATCACTATACCGATTGAGAAAGGAATAATGCAAGACCTCATCCATTCAATGAAACTGCTTGCATTTTCCTTTGCAGCATCTACAAATCTCTCGTATGAGCTTTCCGCTTTTCCAAATGCCTTGATAACCTCAATACCACCTATATATTCTACTGCAGTATCATTTAAAATCTTTGTTTTGGTTTGCGTATTTTGAAACTGTTCATTGCTGTCTTTGAACATCCAAACAATTGCAATTGCTGCAATTGGGAGCGTAGCAAGTGACAAAAGTGCCATACGCCAGTCAATCGCCATGATATATATAAATAACATAATTGGTGCACATAGATTGGCTGTAAATTCCGGTATTACATGCGATAAAATTGGTTCCATAGAATCAGTTCTCTCACAGATAATGTTTTTTAATTCTCCGCTTGGCATCCCCTGTACTGTGCCAAGTGGAAGACGCGATAGCTTATCTATAAGCAAAATTCGCACATTGCTGATTAGCTTAAAGGTTGTACGATGGGAAGTATTTGTTGAAAGGGTATGAAATATCACTCTAAATATCCAAAGCACGGCCATCAAAATTCCTTCCATCAGATATATATTAAAGTTCCTTTCTCCTGAAAGAAGTTTCTTTACAATATCGCCCATTAAAATATATGGGATGAGAGAAAAAAATACACCAATTACAGCAAAGATAACGCTTTTTATATATGCGCTCTTGTACGTTCCTGCGAATTGAAAGATGTAATCCATAATTCCTTTTTTCTTTTCCATATATACATCACTCCTTTACTTAATGTCTCTGATTTCGATATTCATTTGGAGTCATTCCACATATTTTTTTGAAGACAGCTCCAAATTTTGCTTGGCTCTTATAACCTACCGCCATTGCAATATCTAATATACTCATATCTTCTTTTTCAGTTAAATATTCTTTGGCTTTTTCGATACGATATTCCTTAAGCCACGTGTAGATTGGTTTTTCATATAGACTCTTGAAACAATCTTTAAGGGCTGTTTGAGAAATATCAAACCTCTCTGCTAGCCACTTAATTGTATATTCCTGATCTATGTTTTCGGAAATCAATTTCTGTACTGCTCGCGTTTTTTCTACCTTGTCTTTGTAGAAGTACGGACCTTCTTTTGTTATGTTATTTGCCTCAATTACAGACAAGCAAACTAATAATTCCAATACCTTGGTACGGAAATATGGAATTTTCGCACTATCTGGCACCATATACAAATCCGTAAAAAGACGTTTAAGGGTTTCTTCCTCATGTATGATGAAATAACCATCTTCTCCACAGAATTTCCTTCGTATATCTGTAAGGTCAATAGGAATACCTGCTGCATTCTCAGAAAGTGTTTTTTCTGCAATAGAATTTACAAATCCTATTGTAATCCCATGATAGTGATTAGTTGGAAAATAGTTCATTCCTTTATGATGAACACGGGAATCAATACAGATATTGCCAGGCTTTTTTATATAATACATACAGTTATCCGATTCCATCGTAAGACTGCCCTCGCGACAATAATCCACTGCAAACATCGTATCTGTAGCCTGATACATGGAATGATACTGCGACATATGAAAATCGTTATATATTAAAAATACACCGTCAAAGACCCGGTAGATAATCATATCTCCCTCGCCTGTCTCATTTTCCAAGCGAATTACAATGCAATCGTCTGTCTGAGCTAAAACTCTATATTCTCCAATAGTTCCAAAGCCATAAAAAGCATCTTGAAGTCCATCAGATATAGTATTATCATTTTCCGTCTGTTCATCAAAGGCATGAATACCCCAAGCCATGCTATACCTCCTCCATATTAATAACATTATCACAGCAGCATTCTATGAATTCGCTGTCGTGTGTTACTGTAATTATTGTTCGTCCTTCTTCTTTTAATTGATTCAAAATATGTCCAACAGCATTCATCTGCAAATAGTCTAAACCACTCGTTGGTTCATCTAAGAGAAGAACTGGCAGTTTCGACGCGATGGCACACGCTAGAGCGAGTCTCTGCTTTTGCCCTCCAGAAAGTGACATTGGGTGTCTGTCACAAAAGACTTCAAGTCCGACATCAGAGAGAATTTGTTTTGCTTCATCCTCATTTTCCTCTGGTTGACTAATCAATACTTCATCAAGAACTGACTCTGTAAAAAGCTGATGATTCACATCTTGCATGACCATAAATATTTCACCAACACGTTTTTTACAGGTATAAGATTTTCCATCCAAATACATAATGCCACTATTTTTTCGTATACCACATATAGATTCCAAGAATGTGGTTTTTCCTGTACCATTCGTGCCAACAATAGCAGTCACTTTACCTTTTGGGATTTTCATTTCTTTGATAGAGAAAATCTGATGTTTTTTGTCATATGAGTAGTTGAAATCTTTAAGCAGGATAAAATCCCCTGAATTTGTATTAGCTTTGGCAAGACTTATTGGCGCTACCCTTTTGAGGGATCGCATGCCAAACCGTTTTGCATCATCCTCCGTGAAACTGATAAGTTCACTCTTTGGTATTTCCTTTTTTAAGGTGCCATTTTCCAGAATGATAACCCTATCTGCCAAATCCCAAACGTAGTTAATTCGATGCTCAGCAATTAGAATTGTTTTCCCTTCCTTTTTCCAACATTTGATCAATTCACGAAGATTTTCGGCTGCCTCGTAATCTAAATTTGCCGAGGGCTCATCTAGAAGGATAATTTCTGGTGCAAGAACATCAATTGAAGCACAGGCGATTTTTTGCTTTTCTCCACCGGAGAGTTCAAAAATATTTCGATCCATCAGCGGTTCTATTTGAAAATCTCTTACAGTTCTACTAATGCGATCTAATATTTCCTTCTCTGGAAATGCTAAATTCTCCAAACCGAATGCAAGTTCGCTCGTAGTATCAACATTGAAAAATTGTGAACGTGGATTTTGAAAAACTGTACCAATTATTCCAGCCCTATCTTCAATTCTGACTTCTTGCATATTCTTACTATCTATATATATTTCACCTTCGACTTTTCCGCTATAAAACTCTGGTATTAATCCATTCAATAACCTCAAAAGAGTAGATTTTCCACATCCAGAAGTTCCTGTTATAAGAACGCATTCTCCTTTTTTTACAGTCAAAGAAAGATTACTAATACTCTTTATCTTTGGCGTTGCATCATAGTAAAAGCTGACATTATTAAATTCAATCATGCCAAGACCCCCAAAAGCCAATAGATCAATGTTAAAACAACAAATAGAAAAATTACATAATCCGCCCATCCTAAACCGATTTGACAAATATTTGTGCGTTTCTTTTGCTTTCCGAGGCCTCTTGTAATGGCTGAAGCTGACAATTCTTCTCCTATCTTCGCCACGCATGTAATAATTGGAACAATTCGGTATTCCAGCACTTTCCCAACCTTACCTCCTCCAAACCTGATTCCTCGCATTTTCATGGCTGCACGGATTGAATCCCTTTCCTCACGAATGGTTGGAAAAAGGCGAAACATGACACACATAGGAATTGTTATTGCATCTGGCATATGTAGTTTCTCCATTGCTGCCTTAAACTCGCTAACTGTTGTTGTATTGATTACATATAAACCCATCATATAAGTAGGAAGAAATCGATTAACAAGCATAATGATAATTAACATCATATTTGCCATGACACCCTTTACATGTGGAAATGCAGTGCACTCTAAAAAGTAAATCACACTCAGAACAATTAGGCCTAAAATGCAAATCCTATATCTCTTCGCTGTAAGTAATAGCAAGAATGGAAGGAAGGCAAAGGCAATTCGAAACCAAAACAATCTACTTCCCCCAGCTGTCGATAAAACAAGAACTGATTCTACAAGAATAAGAAGTAGTTTCGTCCTAGGATCAAGTAAACTCTTTTTTCTATGGGATGTCCATGTAGCTTCAATCATGCAATTCCTGCCCTCTCAAAATGCTTTTTCAACAAAGCTTTGCCTATAAAACCTCCGATAATACCACAGATAAAAGTCGCAATTAGAAGAACAAAATACATCCAGCTTGGAGTAAGCTTTACGACAGTATCAATATATTCCTGTCCATAATTAGATCTTCCAGCAAAATAATCAGCCTTTTGTAAAAATAATGGTAGGTAGTTTCCGCATGACCAAAGAGGAAATATTCCAGTTGTAAGAATAGCAGAACGCATACTCTTATACCTACCATTCCAATAAACGAGTTCTGCAAGAGCTCCCGTAACTATTGAAAATGGAATAGGCACCCATGTCATACCCGTTAAAAACATTAAAATACCCATAATAAGGCTCATTATTAGAATCATGCCAGGTTTCTTTACTTTCGTAAGGAAAAGCATAAAAGGAATTCCACCAATGATTCCGACCATAGATGAAAGCAGTATGAGAAAAATTGGAATAAGTCCTGTCATAGCAAGTGCCATAACAATTACAAAGTAGATCGCCGCATAGATTCCGATATTGATAAAGTCTCTACCATTCAATTTATTTCCTGTTTCTTGTTTACTCATAAAAGTTTAATCCTTTCTATTTTAATTTAGTTAGATATAGCTAACACATATATGATAGCATGGTGTTCTATTTTTTTATATTCCATTTAGACATTTTTATTCTATTTAGTTATAAGTTTTATAAGCTAACAGATGTAACAAGAAATCTTAGACTAATAAAAAAATCCAAGCAAAGATTACTTGGATACGTCACACACACTTTTTGTCCTATAGCCCCATATCTAACTAGAAAATTTATCGTAACTTTAAAGGAGCTACCTTTAGGCAGCTCCTTGCTTGTAGATTTTATGATTATTCACATATAGCTTGAATTCAGAATTTATAATTTTACAATATAAATAGAATAATATACATATATGTTTTGTTACTAAATATATTATATATTCAGCTTGTAGTCCCCATCCTTTATCTTTCCCATCTTGCGAAGCACTCTATCAAAGATCAAAGCGAGCACTGCTGGGAGCACGAAGTGCAAAATTGCAACTCCTGCTATTGTATGAGCATTTCCTCCCATTGTCGTAAATGTTCCGATCTGTCCAACTAGGCCAGAGGTTCCCATTCCTGCTCCAAGCGGGCTATTTGTCATCTTAAACACCACTGTGCTAAGTGGCCCTGTTATCGCTCCCGCGAGGGTCGGTGGCACGAGTATATACGGATTCTTAATTATATTTGATATCTGTAGCATGGAAGTTCCAATTCCCTGTGCCACCAGGCCGCCAATTCCGTTATCACGGAAGCTGATGATGGCGAAGCCAACCATCTGCGCGCAGCAGCCTGCGGTTGCTGCGCCGGCGGCCAGTCCTGACAGCCCCAGCATCATACAAAGCGCAGCACTCGAAATAGGGGCTGTGAGAGCAAGCCCTACTATAACCGAAATAACAATACCGAATGCAAATGGCTGCCACTCTGTGGCTGTCATAATTACGCTTCCGAGGCCGTTCATCAGCTTTCCAATAGCTGGACCAACAAGGATGGCTACAACACCGCCACTTAGTAAAGTTAGCGCAGGTGTTACGATGATATCAACCTTTGTCTCCTTAGAAATCATCTTACCGAGTTCTGCACCTACTGCAGCAGCTATGAATGCGCCTGCAGGACCGCCTGCGGCAGCTCCCATCATACCAGTTACACAGCAGCTTATCATAACCAGCGCTGGAGCCTTAAGTCCAAAGGCAACTGCAACACCTATCGCAGCTCCCATGAGCTCCATCGCCTTACCACCTATCTCAATAAGTGTGTTTGCAATTGTTGTCTCCCCAAAGAAATTAATGGACTGCTGTCCAATTGTCTTCAGGATTAGACCTACAAGAAGCGAACAAAATAATCCCATTGCCATCGCAGATAGAGCATCCTGAAGATATCTCTTACTGCTAAACTCTATATCCTTTCTCTTTAGAAAGGCTCTAAACCCCTTTGAATTTCCTACAGTATTGCTTATTTCTGTCATGTTCTTCTCCATAGTTAACATAAAAATATTTGACAAAGACTATTGTATACACTGTACAGTCTATTGTCAAGACACCTATCAACCCATTATATTTGTAATAATTGCACCATCGTGATATAATACACTAGAATTCAAGAAATAATTATTAAACACTCTATAATCCACTTATATAGGAGTATTTTATGAATGTAGCAGAAAGACGTGGTGAGATAAAAAAAATACTTTTAGCTAACGAAACTGCAATTTCAGCTGCTAAGCTTGCTGAGAAGCTAAATGTAAGCAGACAGATTATAGTTGGAGATATTGCACTTATGAGAGCAGAGGGCATGGAGATAAAATCAACTCCAAGGGGATATATTCTCACTCATAAGACAGATGTCTATCCATATATCGGAACCATTGCTTGTAAACATTACTCAGATAATATGCTTGATGAACTTTACACCATAGTTGACTTTGGTGGAACCTGTATAGATGTCAAGATAGATCATATCATCTATGGCGAAATCACAGGTCAGCTTGATATTTCATCTAGATATGACGCAGATGTCTTTATGAGTAAGATAAATGAGGCAGATCAGCCACTTAGCAGGCTATCTGATGGGATCCACGAGCATCGTATAGGGTGCAGAGACAAAGAAATCTTTGATATGATCCGAAAGGAACTGCTTGCCAAAAAAATAATAATTGAGTAAGAAGACGATAAAACCGCTGAATGCATAGCACTCAGCGGCTTTTGTTTGCTTATACTACTTTGATAAACTGAATTACTCAGCAATCTCTTCTACGAACTTACGTCCGTACTCTCTAAGCTGCTCGATAGTCTCCTGATCTGGCGCCCAGTTTACACGGATACCATCGTTTACGATTGCAAACTTTGATTCCTCTAGGAATTCCCTGATTAGCTTAGCAGCCTCTCCGCTCCATCCGTAGCTTCCGAATGACGCAGCCTTCTTGTTCTTGAACTTAAGACCCTTGATCATTTCTAGAATACCAGCGATAGCGTATGAGAAACCGTTGTTGATTGTAGGTGATCCAACAAGGATAGCCTTTGACTTAAATACTTCTACAAGGATATCATTCTTGTCGTTCTTTACAGCGTTAAGTATCTTAATCGTTGTATTTGGACTTGCCTGCTGAATACCCTCAGCGATAGCTTCTGCCATCTTTCTTGTTGACTGCCACATTGTATCATAGATAAGTGTGATCTGGTCTTCCTGATAGTTGTTAGCCCACTTAGCGTATAGATCCATGATTAGACCAATGTTCTCACGCCAGATGATTCCGTGGCTAGGTGCAACTAGATCAATCTTTAGGTTCATTCCCTGAACCTCAGCTAGCTTCTTTGTTACGAATGTGCTAAATGGTGTGATGATGTTTGTGTAGTACTTCTCAGCCTCATGAAGTAGCTTTGAAATGTCATCCATATCATCATAAAGCATTTCTGATGCATAGTGCTGACCGAATACGTCGTTACTGAATAGAATGTTGTCTCCTGTCATGTATGTCATCATTGTATCTGGCCAGTGAAGCATTGAGGCCTCAACGAATACAAGCTTGCTATCACCGATTTCTAGCTCGTCGCCAGTCTTAACATTTACATAGTTCCAATCCTGGTGGTAAAGACCTCTCAGAATTGACTCACCCTTCTTTGTGCAATAAATAGGTGTATCTGGAATTTCTCTCATCAAAGCAGGAAGTGTTCCACTGTGATCTGACTCATTGTGGTTCATTACGATGTAGTCGATTTCCTTTAGGTCGATTTCTTCCTTTAGTCTGTTTACAAATTCTGTATCGTATGGACCCCAAACAGTGTCTATCAATACAGTCTTCTTATCGCGAATCAGATATGAATTGTATGACGATCCTTCCATTGTTGAAAGCTCATCTCCATGGAATTTCTTTAGTTCCCAGTCAATCTTACCAACCCATGTTACTTTGTCCGTTACTCTTTTACTCATTAAATAACCTCCTAGTTAAACAATCACTCAAACTTTACCCATTAAATTAGTTCTTCGATAATACTACAAAATTGTTCTTTAGTATCTACTGAGTTGATTTTTGCCCTTACCGCAGAGCTACCCTTAATCCCCTTTAGATACTTTGCTGTGAATTTGCGCATCTCTCTGACTGCAACATATTCACCCTTGTACTCACAAAGCTCAAGCATATGGCGAACTATCATGGATTTTATATCCTCTACGCTCACCTCTTCCTGAAGCCTTGCATAGCTTGCATCTATATAATCCGAGCTTTCAGCGTCGGTATTTGTCAAATTAATTCCTTCTTGCTCCTTCATATAAGCCTGCCTTAGTTCCCTGAAAATCCATGGATTTCCTAGCGATGCTCTTCCGACCATTATG
This sequence comes from Eubacterium sulci ATCC 35585, assembly GCA_001189495.1. NCBI lineage: Bacteria > Bacillati > Bacillota > Clostridia > Peptostreptococcales > Anaerovoracaceae > [Eubacterium] sulci. The sequence goes on from CP012068.1 coordinate 1,366,789, forward strand.
AAATCACATCCGGTCTTATCAAACATATTCTTGGCATCTTTATACGAGCAAACGTCCCCGTTTCCGATTACAGGAATTGATACTGCCTTCTTGACCTTTGCAATCTGCTCAAGGTCAGCTTCTCCGCTGTAGTACTGCTCACGTGTTCTTCCGTGTACAGCCACCACGCTGCCACCTCCAGCCTCTATGGCCTGAGCAGCTTCTACTGCAGCATTCTCAGAGCAGCCTTGTATGCCTATCCTTATTTTAGCAGAAACTGGTTTATTTGTCTCTGCTGTCATCGCCTTTATTATTCGATAAATTAGCTCAGGATCTCTAAGAAGTGCAGACCCTTCACCGTTCTTTACGATTTTTGGCACTGGACAGCCCATATTTACATCAAGGATTACATTTGGAAGCTCGTTCAGCATGGATGTTGCTCTTGCCATGATATCTGGTTCTGAGCCAAATATCTGCACTGCAACAGGAACCGTCTCTCCCTCCATATCGAGAAGCTTTGGCGTTTTTCTATCGCCATAGCACAGTCCCTTAGCGCTCACCATCTCTGTATAGACCATGGAAGCACCCATCTCTGCACAAAGCATTCTGTATACCTTATCAGTAAAACCCGCCATAGGCGCAAGAAAAAATGGTGTTTCAAACTCTAAACCTTGAATTTGAAGCATTCTCCCATTACTCATTTACTGATTCTCCCGTCTTCGGGCAATTGTGTCTTGGAGTCTTTTTGTTCTTCTGATAGATGATTTCTAGACCCTCTAGTGTCAAAAGCTTATCCACATAGTCGATGCAACCAACACCGCTATCAATCAAAGCAGAGAAGCCTCCAGTTGCAACGACAGTTATCTTCTTGTCACCGACATACTCCTGCATCTCTTTCTTCATCTTTCGCACTATATAATCACATATACCCATATGACCGTAAACTAACCCAGATTGCATACTTTCTACCGTATTTCTGCAAATAGTTTTTCCTGGTTCTTCGATTTCTACCTTAGGTAGCTTTGATGTCTTCTCAAAAAGTGCCTCTGATGAAATCTTAAGTCCTGGTGCAATAGTTCCTCCAAGGTATTCGCCCTTATCGGTAATTGCGCAGAAGGTAGTCGCTGTTCCTAGGTCGATAATGATCAGTGGTCCGCCATATTTGTGGATAGCTGCAACCGCATTTACTATTCTATCTGCTCCAACCTGCTTAGGATTATCGTACTTGACAATAAGGCCAGTCTTAACGCCTGAAGCAACTACGATTGCCTGCTTTCCGAAGTATTTTACTGCCATGTGCTGAAGTGTGAATAGCACCGATGGAACTACTGTCGATATAATCATATCATCGATTTCGCTCATGTCTATCTTCTCGTAGTCGAATAGCTGTTTTAGCAGCATTCCGTACTCGTCAGCACTCTTTCTTGTGTCTGTCTCTATACGCCAGTTTGTTAATAGTACTCCGTCCTTAAATACTCCAAGGACTGTATTACTGTTGCCTACATCAAAGGCTAATAGCATATTGTTCTCCTCAATCTTTAGCGCTAATTTACTTGATTTAGCTCGCTCTACTACTAGTTAATTACTTTTTCTAATCTCTTTAGTGCAAGTGCAATTGTAAGCCCTGGAATCACGCGGTTTCCCGTTATATCGGCTCCAAGCACCTCATTTATCTTCTTGAGTCTATATTGCACAGTGTTTGTATGTATGCCCATGAACTGCGATGTCTTACCGCTATTCATCCCCGCATCTATAACAAAGGTTTCTAGCGTCTCTAGGAGCTGCTTAGCTTTGTTTTCGCCCATTTCCTTGTTAAATGCATCGAGCAAATCTAGATAGTTCTTTTTGATATATCCACCCTGCACCTGAATATTGATACAGTTTGAAACAAGCACCATCTCATACTTGGAGAAAACTCTTTTGAACGGGAACACACTCTCAACTAGAGTCCATGTCTCGCTGATGAGTCTAAATCCGTCTCCAGCTCCCTCAAGTCCATCAAGTCCTGTTGTGTGGAAGATTCTAACTCCCTTTCCTAATTCCTTTAGACTATCGTAAAGCTCTATGCAGCTGAACTTAGTGCCAGAATGCTCATCCTTAGGCTTACCGAGAAGAACTAGTCCGTAAGTCTCAGCTCCATCCTGTATGCTTAAAACCTCGTTCCCACTGCGTTCCTCATATCCAGCCATCTTCTTACGAGCATCTGATGTATTAACACCCTTAGCATAAAATACGCTCAAAATGTTATCTGCTTTGATACCCATAGTGTCCTTTAGCGAATATGCAAGGCTCTTATTTCCTCTTATCAAGGCTTTGATAAACTCAGCCTTCACATCACGCTCAGGCGTGTACTTCCACATTCCTATCGCAAGTTCAATAATTTCAGCTAGCTTAGTTATCTCGACACTAGAATATCTATCATCGTTATCTACTATTAGGAGGAAGTATTTCTCGTCTCCGATGTTAACAGCTCCCCAATATGTTATAACGCCATCTAGATTTGTCATTGAGTACATAGCTCCAGCTTCACTGCTAGATTTCTTTTGGAGTATTCTAACAGCATCCGCGACGGTAACATTGTTTCTTGTCTCAACGACTAAAATCGGATTGAAGTCCTTAGATATAAGGGCCATCTGAAAATCATTACTTACTGCCGCTTCCTTGACAGCTGCCTGAAAGGTCTTATGCTTCTCAAAGTCCAAAAGATGATATATCGTGTTGTTTATCAAATTGTTATTAAATGTTGCTCCGAGAAGAAGTTTATCCATAATCTGCTCTATGGCATCAGCATATCCGTAATCGCTTCCTTCTGGAATGAATATCAAAGGCATTCCCATAGCCTCTGCTATTTCAATCATCTGCACATAATCTTCCCTATCTGCGTCGCTTACATGAAACACGATAAGTGCCGCTATTCCGCAAGCAGCAAGCTCCTTAACAGCCTGCGCCTGCTTTAGCGTATCGTTTTTCATTGCATAAAAAGACGTCAGAACAACTTGCTCCCTAACACCGTTATTTGCAACTGCAGTCTCCACGTCTGCAGCATCCATAACAGAAACTGTGCGTACGCTGTTTTCTAAATTTCGCTTTCCCGCGACGATTTTACAGTTTTTAAATATATCTAGTTCTAGACAATCTTTGACAGTAATCTTCATACAGGTCCCCTTAATAATTCTATTGCTTATTTTCTAGCTATTAACTATTCCTCATCTCTGCGATGTGTTGTACCGTCTGCGCTCACATACTGATTTCTGAGTCTCTCTATCTCTTCCATTAGACGTTCCTCAGCTTCGCGTCTTAGTTTTTCGCTTTCCTCAGCCTCCTGAGCATTAACCTTCCTTATCTCTGCTTCCTTTTCCATTACATCGTTTTCGATGTCTTCAGCAGACTTCTCCCCTGTGTATAGCTGCTCAAACTGCTGTCCATCAAGTGTCTCAACAGCAAGCAGTGCCTGAGCTACACGCTCTAGCTTATCGAGGTTTTCAGAAATTATCTTCTTAGTCTCCTCAAATGCCTCTTCAACTATTCTTCTGATCTCGTGATCTATCTCAGCAGCAACCTCTTCAGAATAAGATTTTTTGCTTGAGAAATCGTTACCTAGGAAAACTTCCTCAGAATCAGAGTAGTTAACTGGACCAAGCTTATCTGAGAATCCATACTTTGTAACCATAGCTCTTGCTACATCTGTTGCACGCTGAATATCGTTGCTTGCACCTGTGCTGATATCATCAAGTGTCAAAAGCTCTGCAACTCTTCCACCAAGCAAATGCTTAATATCGTTTAGCATCATGCCCTTTGTTGCATACTGCTTATCTTCCTCAGGAAGCTGCATTGTAAATCCGCCTGCTCCTCCACGAGGGATTATTGTAATCTGGTGCACAGGGTCTGATCCAGGGATGCTTCTCATCACAATTGCGTGACCCGCCTCGTGATAAGCTGTGAGCTTGCGCTCCTTCTCTGTGATAACTCTGCTCTTCTTAGCAGGTCCAGCGATAACCTTTGTTGTCGCCTCTTCTATCTCAGCCATTCTAATGAATCTGCCATTTCTTCTAGCTGTAATCAAAGCAGCCTCGTTTAGCAGGTTCTCAAGATCAGCAGGTGTAAATCCTGGAGTTCTTCTTGCGATGATTGCTGGTGATACCTCATCAGCAAGAGGCTTTGTCTTAGAATGAACCTTGATTATCTCTTCTCTACCCTTAACATCAGGTCTTCCGATTACAACCTGTCTATCAAAACGTCCTGGTCTTAGCAGTGCTGGGTCGAGTACGTCAGGTCTATTAGTTGCAGCGATGATGATGATTCCGGAGTTCTCACCAAAACCATCCATCTCAACGAGTAACTGGTTAAGTGTCTGCTCTCTCTCATCGTTTCCGCCACCAAGTCCTGCACCACGCTTACGTCCTACCGCATCAATTTCATCGATGAATACGATACAAGGTGCGCTTCTCTTAGCCTGATCAAATAGGTCTCTTACTCTGGAAGCACCAACTCCGACGAACATCTCTACAAAGTCTGAACCACTTATTGTAAAGAATGGCACTCCCGCTTCTCCTGCTGTTGCTCTTGAAACATAAGTCTTACCTGTTCCCGGAGGGCCTACTAGAAGAACGCCCTTAGGTATTCTAGCTCCGACCTCCTGATACTTTCTCGGATCTCTTAGGAAGTCTACAATCTCCTGTAGTTCCTCCTTCTCCTCCTTGAGACCAGCTACATCATCAAAGGTAATCTTGCGACCCTCACCGCGATATAGTCTCGCCTTGCTCTTTCCGAAGGAAAATGCCTTGCCATTACCTCCCTGATTCATCATAAGGTAAACTAGGAAACCTAGTGAAACTATCATGATTATGCTTGGAAGAATATTGATCAGCATAGATGAAGCTGAGCTTGGGTCATCTGTCTCAACCTTGAGTTTGCCTTTCTGCATCTGTGGATATATATATTCTTTCTCAAGATGATCTATCTCTGTGATATATGGAGCATATGTGTAAACATACTGCTTCTTTCCATTAACCTTTGTCTTTAGTAATCCTGTCATCTTAGTGTTTGTGATATTTACCTCGCTAAATTTCTCATTCTTGAGGTCATTAGCAAATGTTGAATACTTCACCTTCTTTACTTGATCAGAATCGCCACCCTTGTAGAAGTATGCCACTCCAAGGATGATTGCGAAGATAAGCAGATATACAGTAAAATTCTTTCTAAACTTCTTCAATTAATATTCCTCCTGTAATAACTAGATATGTGTACTTTGATTACTCAAAATTTGTTCTTCCCAACAAAATAGCCATTATATTTTATCATACCGGCACAGTTAGTTCAACCGATATATATGTTTTTGTATCGGCGTCAAACCTTAAAATATCGGAGACTTCCGCGAATTTCGCCTTGCCGTTAGATAGACTATTTTCGTCAACAAGAAAATATCCGAGAACCTCGTTTCCTATTGCTAGAATCAAAACCTGATCTCTATCAAATTTTGGTATCTTTCTGTCGACAAAAAGGTTCTGTATCTTCTTGTGACCAAAGGAGAATCCCATGGTATCTCCATGTCTTCTATATCTTATCTTGATCAAAGAAAAGGCATCATCTCCATGCTTTTCCTTGAGCTTGTCTGCATCCATCAAGAGTAGCTTAACTGCCTTATTTTCTGAGCCACACTCACCTGCGCTCCTGACTTTGATAGATATATGCTCTATGTATTGATCTGCACCAAAGGTATTTGCCTTCATCAGAGCAACATCCGCATATTCCTTGCAAATCATATATCCGTTTGGCAAATTAGCACTCGCCGATGCAAGCTTACTCGAAACGATATCCTCACAAGCCTTGTAATGTGCGAAGCCCATGTCTGAACTCATGCCGATTTTCTTTAGCGCCTGCACTATGACTCTTCTCCTAATGCTAGGCTCTAGCTTTGATATATCTACACCTGAAAGGACGATTTTATTCGCCTCTTTACTAAAGCTTTTCGTAATTTCCTCCAGCTCTTCACATGCGATTTTTTCTAGGAAGTTCCTATCCTCCTCGGCGCTCAAGGCAAGCCTATTCAAAGCCTTTTTGAACTCCGGATTATACTGATTCTCTATCAAAGGAATTAGTGAAAGCCTTATCCTGTTTCGATTATATATCTCCTCAAAATTTGTCTTATCAACTTGGGGCTCAAGTCCCTCAAGCTTGCAGTACTCATTTATATCCGCCTTATATGTATCCAGCAGCGGTCTTATAATAAGCCTTCCTTGCTCATCGCTTCTGATATGGTTTATTCCTACAAGACCGTCGGTTCCAGTTCCTCTCATAAGCCTAAACAAAACGGTCTCGGCCCTGTCATCTGCGTTTTGGGCAACGGCAATCTTTATTTTTTCACTTGGGACTCCGCCCTTTGCTATCTCATCAAAGACCTCAGCAAAAGCAGAATATCTAAACAATCGACCGGCCTCTTCGGTTGAAAGCCCTTTTGACTTTGCATATGCCTCGCAATCAAAATTATAAACCTTGCATTTTATGTTTCTATCGGCACAAAATTTTACGCAGAATTCCGCGTCATCGCTAGCCTCTTTTCTTAGCCCATGGTTTATGTGAACTGGATAAAGCTTTAGATTCATGCTATCTGAAACTCTGCACAATATATCAAAAAGGCACAAAGAATCCGCCCCTCCAGAGAGACCGATTACAATGTGCTCGTTTTCGCTTATTAAACTGTATTTGGAAATAGTCCCTAGGACGCTTCCGTAAACAATATTATCTTCACCTTGTTTCATAGTTTAATCCGTAAAATCTCATAGCGTTTTCAAAGGTCTTCTTAGAAGCCTCCTCAAAGCTTATCCCCTTTATCTCAGCAACTTTTGCAGCTGTGTGTTCAACATACCAAGGCTTGTTAGGTCTTCCCCTATACGGCTCAGGCGTCAAAAATGGCGCATCTGTCTCAACCATAATGTATTCTAGTGGAATTTCCTCGACTACCTTGATAGTCTTCTTGTTGTTCTTGAAGGTTACAGGTCCGCAGATTCCTATCGTTGCTCCAAGCTTAACATACTGCTTAGCCAGCTCGCTGCTTCCTGAAAAACAGTGTATATCAACCCTGCAATCAGGTGCTTGCTTACCGTATGCAAGCATGCGCATCGGAAACATCGCTGCTCTTTCATCGCCAAGCGCCCCTTCTTCGATCAAGATATCCATTGTCTCTTGATCTGCTTCTCGCGAATGAACAACTATTGGCATCTTTAGCTCGTTTGCTAGCCTTATCTGCCTTCTAAACCAATACCTCTGGTCCTCCTTGCTTGAGCGCATATAGTGATAGTCAAGTCCAATCTCACCGATGGCCTTAACGCCCTCCTGCGCAGCAAGTGATTTTATCTCCTCATAGATTGCCTCCGTCATAGAGCCGCTATCATGAGGATGAACTCCTACAGCAGCCACACACCACGGATTTTCCATGGCGTGCTTTGCTGCAAGCTTTGACGACTTAAGGTCATACCCTATATCAGCTACATATTTGAGCAGCTCGCTATCCTTTATTCCATCTATCAAAAGCTTTCTCTCTTCACTAGAGAAAGAGTCTTCATTCAGATGTGTATGTGAGTCAAATAACATGCTTTGCTCCTCCATATGTTTCAATTGGCAACTTTGAATTTACTAGCAAACAGGATTTCCATCAGGAGCTTCTGTTGTCACTAGCTCAAGCTTCTTATCTCCGTCTGCAAAGATAATCATTCCGTTTGACTCCTCACCTCTAATCTTGCGAGGCTTCAAATTTGCCACTACTACTACTTTCTTTCCTACCATTTCTTCTGGCTTATAGTGCTCTGCAACACCTGAGACTATCTGTCTAGTCTCTGTTCCAAGCTTAACCTTGAAAACAAGAAGCTTCTTGGCATCCTTATGCTTAGCTGCCTCAAGAATTGTTCCGACTCTCATGTCAATCTTATCAAAATCATCAAACTCAATCTCAGGCTTTAGCTCTAGCTTCTCTTCCACCTCTGCAGGTGCAGGCTTAAGAGCCTCCAGCTCAGCAAGTTCCTTTTCTATATCTAGTCTAGGGAATATAGCATCACCCTTGCGAACCTGAAGTCCAGCCATCATATCAAAGCGATATGCATCTTCCCAAACTATATCTCCATCGATACCTATCTGCTCTCTAACCTTCATAGTTGTAGAATGCATGAAAGGATAAATCAAAATTGATACAACTCTTAGAGCTTCTGCAAGGTGGTGCATGCAAGTGTTCAGTGAATCAACCTGACTCTCATCCTTTGCAAGAACCCAAGGCATCTTCTCATCAACATACTTGTTAGCACGTCTTACAAGAACCCATACTTCCTCAAGCGCATTGCTGAAAGAGAACTTGTCCATCTGTGCGTTAACCTTATCAGCAGCTTCAAGAGCAATTTTTTCTAAATCTGCATCAAACTCATCCTTGCTAGCTGCAGCAGGAATTACTCCACTGCAATATTTTTCTATCATAGAAACAGTTCTCGAAACTAGATTTCCTAAATCATTTGCTAAATCGTAGTTCATACGCTTTAACATGATTTCATTTGTGAATATTCCATCCTGTCCGAATGTATACTCTCTGAGAAGGAAATATTTTAGTGCATCGATTCCATATCTTTCGATAAGCATTACAGGGTCAACCACGTTGCCCTTTGATTTACTCATCTTACCACCGTCTATCAAAAGCCATCCGTGTCCAAGAACCTGCTTTGGAAGCGGCTCATCCATAGACATCAGCATAGCTGGCCAAATGATGCTGTGGAATCTCACGATTTCCTTGCCTACTAGATGAACATCTGCAGGCCAATACTTGTTGTATTCAGCTCTGTCATCTGGATATCCTAGAGTTGTTATGTAGTTGCTAAGCGCATCTAGCCATACGTAGATTACATGCTTTTCATCGATAGGTACCGGAATACCCCAATCAAAGCTTGTTCTTGAAATACATAGATCTTCAAGACCCTGATTGATGAAAGCTCTCATCTCATTTCTTCTCGACTCTGGCTCTAGGAACTCTGGTCTTTCATCATATAGCTTAAGAAGCTTATCTCCATACTCTGAAAGTTTGAAGAAGTAGGCCTCCTCATGAGCTGGCTCAACTGCTCTTCCGCAGTCTGGACAGTTTCCGTCTACTAGCTGACTCTCAGTCCAAAAAGCCTCGCAGTCAGTACAGTAAAGACCCTCGTACTGTGACTTATATATGTCGCCCTTCTCGTACATCTTCATAAAGATTTCTTGAACACGCTTAGTATGTCTTGGTTCAGTTGTTCTTACAAAGTCATCGTATGATATCTCCATAGTCTCCCAAAGCTTTAGGATTCTGCTTACGACATCATCTACATAGGCCTGTGGAGTTACTCCATTTGCCTCTGCCTTCTTCTGTATCTTCTGACCATGCTCATCTGTACCAGTCTGAAATCTTACGTCATAGCCCTGAAGTCTCTTAAATCTAGCCATTGCATCAGCCATAACTGTACAGTATGTATGTCCGATATGCAGATCCGAGCTTGGATAGTATATCGGCGTAGTAATATAATATGTGCCCTTGTTATTATTTGCGCTCATCTATCTCCCTTTCCGAAGCCTTGGCTTCGCAATTTATTTATTCAAGCCTAAAAAAGCGGCAGCGCAGTATCTTGGTGCGCGCCGCTATAAATATACAGTTTGCTTACGAGTCTAGCTCTTCCTCAGCCCAGTCGTCATTTGACCACTCTTCTGCCGGCCAGTCCTCATTTACGAAGATTTTCTTCATGACTCTATCAAGTCCTACAACGATAGTAGCACCTGCTGCTGCACCAAAGCCCAAAACAACTAGGCTTGTCTTAAGCGCCTTCTTAGCCTTACAGCTCTTATTAGCTTTTTCTGCCCTCTTACTCTTCTTCATTTCAAATCCTCCTTATTTGTACAATCGTCTCTTTACATATTCGACAATAAGGTTTGCTGCTTCCTCATCGCTGATGTAGCTAGTATTTATAGCTAGATTATAGTTCTCGTAGCTACCCCACTTCTTTCCGGTATGGAAGCTGTAGTAGTTAACCCTTGCCTTTCCATAGTCAGTGATGAGCTTCTTTACCTTGGATGGATCTTCGCCGTACATCTCTACACAGCGCTTAATCTTATCATCCATCTCAGCATATATAAATACGTTGGTTACACCGCTGACATCCTCGAGAATATAATCTGCACACCTGCCAACTATTACTCCCTCTCCAGTATCAGCAATCTGTCTTATTACCTCAGATTGCGCTACAAATAACTTCTCATCTACTGAAACAGGGTCTGCAGTAAAGGCTTCTCCAAAGGTCATCGCTGATGCAAATGTGTAGGACAAGCTGCTCTTTGCTCTAAGCTCTGCTGACTCTATTATCTCAGGAGATAGACCGCTCTTTTTGGATGCTAATTCAATGATTTCCTTGTCGTAAAGAGGAATATTTAGCTTCTCAGCGACGAGACGACCTATCATTCTTCCGCCACTGCCATATTCTCTACTTATGGTAATTATATTTCCCATAAAATCACCTCTCCGTCAGGCTGTATGCCATTACAATATTATTTATATATTATATACCATTTAGGCGATTATGTGAACCATATCTTATTCTAGCTCCTCAAATTGAGAGTTGTATAAATCTGCGTAGAAACCATTTGCTTCAAGAAGCTTCTCGTGGCTTCCCTGCTCTATGATATCACCGTCCTTCATAACGAGAATTATATCGGCGTTTTTGATGGTCGAAAGCCTGTGAGCTATGATAAAGCTGGTGCGTCCCTGCATAAGCTTGTCCATGGCTTTTTGTATCATTACTTCAGTTCTAGTATCAACCGAAGATGTCGCCTCATCAAGTATCATGAGTTTCTTGTTAGCAAGTATTGTTCTTGCTATTGTTAAAAGCTGCTTTTGACCCTGTGAAACATTTGATGCATCCTCATTTAACTCCATATTGTAGCCACCCGGAAGAGTTCTGATGAACTTGTCAGCATAAGCTGCCTTTGCTGCCTCAATAACCTCTTCGTCCGTGGCATCAAGTCTTCCGTATCTGATATTTTCCATGATACTGCCCTTAAATAGCCAAGTATCTTGAACAACCATACCGAAGTTCTTTCTGAGCTCGCGTCTATCTATATTATTGATATTTATTCCATCAAGCTTAATGGCACCTGCATCCACATCGTAAAATCTCATCAAAAGTTTTACTATCGTAGTTTTTCCGGCACCTGTAGGTCCTACAATTGCAATTTTTTGACCTGGTTCAACACGAACTGTAAAGTCCTTAATTACCGGCTGGTCTACCTTGTATCCGAACCTTACATGCTCAAAATCTACAGATCCTGAAAGTTCACCATCTATGGTAACCGCATCACGCGTAGCTTCTTCCTCTTCCTCCTCAAGGAACTCAAATACTCTCTCAGCTGCTGCAGTCATTGACTGCACCTGGTTTACAACCTGAGCAACCTGCTGCATTGGCTCTGTCAAATTCCTTACATACTGGATGAAGGCCTGAATGTCACCAATTCCTATACGGCCTTTGATTGCCAAAAATCCACCTGAAATTGCTACGCCAACATAGCCTAGATTTCCAACAAAGCTCATAAGCGGCATCATTATTCCTGAAAGGAACTGAGATTTTTTCGCGCTCTTAAATAGCACTTCGTTTGTCTCATCAAAAGCTTCAATGGTTTCAGCCTCTTTGTTAAATGCCTTTATAACTAGCTGTCCCGAATAGTTTTCCTCAACCATTCCATTGATTTTTCCAAGATATTTTTGCTGAATGCTGAAATAGCTCTGCGACTTCTTTATAACAGTTCCAAGAAGAACTGCTGAAACTGGTAAGATACAGAATGTAATCAAGGTCATTAAAGGTGAAATTGTCAGCATCATTACTATGGTTCCTATGATGGTTGCAAAGGACGTTATGATCATTGTAAAGCTTTGATTTAGCCCTGTTCCTAGAGTATCTACGTCATTTGTTATACGAGAAAGCACATCGCCGTAAGGCCTGCTCTCGAAGTATTTCATAGGCATGCGGTCAATCTTTTCGGATATCTCTCGTCTCATCCTGTAAGCGAGCTTCTGAGTTATTCCAGTCATTATCCAGCCTTGAATGAAACTGAATGCAACGCTCGTCACGTAAAGAGCCAAGGTTATAAGCAGGATTTTACCTATCAGAGTAAAATCAATTCCTCCAGTACCATTCACCTTCTTCATAAGGCCATTTGCAAGCTCCGTTGTCGCCTTACCCATAACCTTAGGACCAGCAACTGAGAACACTGTCGAAATAGCCGCCATGACCATCACTGCAACTATCGCATACTTGTATCTGCCCATATATTTGAAGAGTTTTCTGAGCGACTTTCTAAAGTTCTTTGGCTTATCGACAGTCATCCCTCTTCCCATTTTGCTACGAGGCGCACGATTGTTATTCTTATTTGCCATGTCTACGCCTCCTCTATTCCTAGTTCCTTGTTAGATAGCTGAGAGCTTGCAATCTGTGCATATACATCGCAGGTCTTGAGCAGGTCCTCATGCTTTCCTGAAGAAACTATTCTTCCTTCATCTAAAACCAAAATATTATCTGCATTTATGATAGTGCTGATTCTCTGCGCAACAATCAAAACTGAAGCATCTTTAGTTTTTTCGCCAAGCGCCTTTCTCAGTTTTGCATCAGTCTTCATGTCAAGTGCTGAGAAGCTATCATCAAATACATAAACACTAGGGTCCTTCGCTATCGCTCTTGCAATTGCAAGTCTCTGCTTCTGTCCTCCTGACACATTGCTTCCACCTTGCGAAATTGAAGAATCAAAACCATCAGCTTTTTCCTCTATGAAATCAAGGGCCTGCGCTATCTCTGCGGCTTCCTTAAGCTGCACGTCATCTGCTTCATTATTTCCAAAGCGAAGGTTACTTGCTATAGTTCCAGAAAACAAAGTTCCCTTTTGTGGCACAAGGCCTATCTGATTTCTGAGTTCCTTAAGATCAAGCTCCCTAAGATCGACACCATTTAGCTTGATGGAGCCTTCCGTCACATCGTAGAATCTCGGAATGAGATTGACTATAGTGCTTTTTCCTGCTCCCGTACTTCCTATCATTGCTGTAACCGTACCAGGCCTTAATGTGAAGCTTATATCTTCTATTGCATTGTTTTCTGCACCAGGAAATCTAAAGCTTACATGCTCAAATTCAAGGACTCCGTTTGCTACGCCTGCTTCACCGTTTAACGGCAAGCTCTTAGGCTCTTTGGGGTTCAGTATTGAAGACTTTGATCTTATAACCTCATCTATTCTATCTGCCGCAACGCTTGCTCTTGGAAGGATGATGGACATTACTGTTAGCATTACAAACGACATAACTATCTGAATTGAGTAGCTGATAAATGCAGTCATAGCACCAACTCTTAGCGTTCCCATGTCGATGCGATTTGCGCTTACCCAGGTTATTCCGATAACCAGAACGTCCATAATAAGTATCATCGTAGGAAACATGAAAGTCATGACCCTATTTGTAAATAGCTGATTTTTTCTTAACTTTTGATTCGCCTCATCAAAGCGTTTCTCTTCCTCTTCTTCTCTACCAAATGCTCTGATAACAGATAAGCCCGTCAGAATTTCTCTCGAGACTAGGTTCATATCATCGACTAGAACCTGCATTTTCTTAAACTTAGGCATTGCCACTACAACTAGTAGTGCTATTATCAAAAATATTACAACAAGCGCAACTGCAATAACCCAACCCATCTTAGCACCTGTCTGAGTTACCTTATATACTCCGCCAAGTCCCATGATTGGAGCAAAGAGGGCCATCCTCAAAAGCATCACACTGACCTGCTGAATCTGCTGAACATCGTTTGTGCTTCTTGTTATCAGAGAAGCAGTAGAGAATTTATCCATCTCCGCATTTGAAAAGCTGATTACATTTTTGTAAATCTTTGATCTAAGATCTCTACCTATGCCCGCAGCAACACCAGAAGCTAGGTACGCAGCCATTACAGATACCACTAGCATCAAAAATGAGAATACTACCATTCTTAATCCAGCTGACCATAGGTAGGATTTCTGCATAGCATCTATATCGACTCCAGCCTTTTTCTGCATATCAACTGCGTATGCCATGCCCATGGATTTTACAGTTTTTTCACCGACCTTATCTATTGTTTTCTCAAGCTTTTCGCGCGCTTTACCTATCTGCTCCTTAAGCGCTACTACCTCAGCTTCCATTGTGCTTGTATTTTCAGTTGCACTAGCATTTTCGTCTGAGCTTTTGACAGAAGCCTCACCACTCTTTTCTTGCATCTTTACGAACTGATAGCTTAACGCAAGAGGAACAAGGAGCTTATCATCTAGCTTTGATAGCTCATCATCGCCTGCTTTTAGATCATATGTCTTGCCGTCATCAGACTTTTGGTATGCCGTATCCCAAAGCCTTAGTTCATTGTCATTCATAAAGAGCTTCGCCTGCTCAAAATCCTCAGATTTTATCTTGCTAGGCACTATGTGCTCCTGACCCTTATTCTGTATTCCGGTATCGATGATATCTGATGTGTACTGTGGTAGTGAAAGCATGCAATACGCCTGAACCACAAGCAAGATCATTATCATAAACACCGTCTTTTTGTACGGCAAAAAATTCTTAAATACGTTTCTCACTGTTTTCCCCTATTTCTTTGCTTCTTCTCTTGCTTTCATTTCTTCCTTGCTTGCCTTAACGAAAGCTTCTAGATCCTCAAGCAGCTTATTTGACTTCTCATCTCCAAGTCTTGCAAATATAGCTTCTGAGAACTCTTCAAATGACTTCATCCAAGCCTTTTGCTGTTCTTCACCCTTTGTTGTAAGCTTTACAAAGGTGTTTCTTCTGTCCTGTTTATCCGTCTGTCTCTCTATATATTCTTTTTCTTCAAGTGACTTCATAGTTCTTGAGACTGCAGGAGCAGAAAGCTCAAGGTATCTTGCAATGTCGCTAACCTTCACATCACCGCTCTTTGATATTCTTGATATAGCAGACATGGTCTTAAACTCAATTTCGCTAACCCCTGTAAGCATGTTACCGAACTTAAGCTTGTGCATCCTTGCAATTATCGCTGCAAACTTCTGAGAATAGCTCATATTTTCGGTATTTATATTGCCACAATCAAAATTCATTTTGCCTTTCCTTCCTCATACGTAAGATACTTATCTTTGTTAATACTTAACTATGTTAATTATTGTATCACAAAAGTATTATTATACAAGAGTTTTTTGCAACAAAAAACTCCTTGGATAACCAAGGAGCTTTAATATCAAATTTATCTCGCCTTGTCTGAATCCCAGAAAGATCTTGAGAAAAGTATCAGTATTGCGTACATCTCTAGTCTTCCAAGTAGCATTATAACCGAGCAAACGAGCTTTCCTGCCGGTGAAAAAATCCTGTAATCAGCATTCACTATCTTTCCAAAACCCGCACCTACATTTGTGAATAGAGCGATAGGTGCCGTTAGCGTGGTCTCCATATCCATATTTTCTAGTGAGAGCACTAAAGCCGAAAGCAGGTATACTGCCATGAAAAGTAGTATGAACGTCGATATGATTGAAGCCTTGCTTGCTGAAACAGGTTTACCCTGAATGGTAACGGCTTTTATTGACTTTGGATGTATCCTCTTATACACACCTCTAGATATCAGCTTGAGGAATACTACAAACCTTATCACCTTGATTCCGCCACAGGTTGAATTTGCACATCCACCTATTAGGCAAACCGCTATCAAGACAACCTTGCAAACCGTTGGCCAGGTTCCAACATCGGCAAATAGGAAACCGCTTGTGCATGCAAATGAAACTACACCGTAGAAAGCATTTAAGAGGGATTCCTTGATACCTGTACTTGTTCCTGAGATAAAGAGTCCTCCAGCAGTAAGCAAAGTTGCTACTGCTATTATTATGAGAAAGGCTCTGCTCTCTATATCTTTGATGATGTGTTTCATTCTACCCTGATATATGTTGATATATACAAGGAAGTTGAGCGACGAAATTATGGAAAATATTGCAATGACCATCTTCACGTAAGGTGTAAAGTACATCTCGACCGTACCGTGATAGTCTAAAATACCAGCCGTACATATAGATGTCATGGTGTTAACTAAGGCCTCATAGAAAGGTACCTTGCCGAGCATAAGAAACATTAGCTCAAGCACTGAAATTCCAGCATATATACCATAGCAAAGATATGCGGTTTCCATGATTCTTGCGCTTCCCTGCATAAGTTCAGGGCCTGGAAGTTCGGCTGCAGCAAGCTTCTTACCACTTGCACCTAGCGACGACATAACAATGATGGCAAGAAGTATTACCCCCATTCCGCCAAGCCAACTCGAGGTAGCCTTCCAAAGCAAAATTCCTCTAGACATAAGATTAGGATCTATTACCCATGAGCTACTGGTTGTCCAGGATGCAACTGATTCAAATATCGCATCTACTACAGTAAAGCCCTTTCCTGCAAAAATATACGGTAAAATTCCACCTGTAATTACAGTAAGCCAGCACACTAGTACTACAAAGTAGCTTTCTCTTGATTTTATTACCTTTCCTGTCTGTTTCTTTGTTAGGAATAATCCTAAGACTCCAAGAAGAGCAAGTATTCCTATCGAGAAAGTCATGGCTCTAAGCGACATAAGGTCGTGGTCCATGGCTGCGCAAAGAAATGATGGAAGCATGGTTGCACTCTCTAGCAAAAGAAGCGTAGAGATTGTTCTAAATATCAATTTATGATTAAATGACAATTCCTACCTCCTTAAACCCTATTGCTGTCCCAGTACCTAGGCGAAAATAGGACGAGCAAAGTAAATAGCTCTAATCTTCCAGCAATCATCAAAATGGATAGCACAAATGTCGCGTAGTCCGAAAAACCACTGAAATTCATAGCTGGTCCAACACCATTAAAGCCAGGTCCCACATTGCTTAGGCATGTGAGAACTGCAGTAAGACTTGTGACAAGGTCTTTACCATCCACGGCAATAAGTAGTGTTCCAACAAAGAGCACTGCTATATAAAGAAAAATGAAATTAACTATATTTGTAACAACAGACTGCTGCACAGGAATCTTATTAATAGTCATATTAATGATTCTGTTTGGGTGTAGCTTTTGGAAAAATCCACGTTTAACATATTTGATAGCTGCAAGAATTCTAATTATCTTGACGCCTCCACCTGTGGAAGACGAGCACGCACCAGTTATCAAAACAATAAATATCAGCATCTTGCAGAAAGCTGGCCAAAGATCAAAGTCTGTCGTCGCATATCCCGTTGTAGTCATAACGGAAACTATGTGGAAGAAGGAATCTCGTATAGCCTTTGATATGCTTGCATACCCTCCCTGAAGCATCAGTACGATAGCTGAAGCAAAGGAGAAAACAAAGATAATTCCAAGGTATAGTCTTAGCTCCTCATCTGCAAAAAAATCCTTAAATCTCTTGCGAGGAATAAAGAAGTAAAGGTTAAAGTTTATTCCGCAAAGCGCCATAAATATGATTATAACCCACTGAATATAAGGACTTGTAAAATGTGCCACGCTGTCTGCATAGTTTGAAAACCCGCCTGTTCCAACGGTTCCAAATGTATGAATAGCTGAGTCATATGCGCTCATTCCACCGACTACTAACAGAATAAATTCTACTACTGTAAATCCTATATAAAGAATATATAGTGTCTTGGAGTTATCTGAAAACCTTGCAGTTACTTTTGTTAGAGTTGGTCCTGGGGTCTCAGCAGACGCAACATTTTGTCCACCTATTCCTATAGATGGAAGAAGTGCAGTTGCAAGCACAACTATACCCATGCCCCCTAGCCAATGCGTGAATGAACGCCAAAAGAGCACAGACTTAGCCTGTGACTCTATATCTGTCATTATAGTAGCTCCTGTGGTCGAAAAACCCGAGCATAGCTCAAAGAATGCATCAAAAGGATTTGGGATAGCACCTGTCAAAACCATTGGCACAGCGCCGATGATGGAGCTTACAATCCAAATCAAACTAACTATTAAAAAGCCATCCCTCTGCTTAAGCTTAAGGTCACTTGGATTGAAAAATTTCATCAAAATAAGCCCTACTATGCCGCACGCTGCCATTGTCCCGCCAAAGCAAAGCCCCTCAAAGTATTCTCCATAGATAAGGGCTATTATTACAGTCGGTATAAAGGAAATACCAAGCACTACAAATAGAGCCCCCATCATTCTCAGTAAAGCACTGTGTTTCTTAGATGACATCTAACACTCCACTATCTAATCTTCATAAGTTTCTCTAGATCTGCGATGTCGGATAGTAGCGAGAACATAATCACTCTATCTCCATCTTTGATTCTAGCATTTCCGTCAGGTATGATAACCTCTCCCTGACGATATATAGAAGCTATAAGAACTCCCTTAGGAAGGTTTAGGTTTTGAAGAGTATCTCCAACCATCTTCATTCCTGGAGTTGCTACAACCTCAATAATCTCAGCCTGCCCCTGAACGAGCATGGATGAAATTACTCTCTTCTCGCCCTGGATAATACTGAAGATATAAGCAGCTGTGATATCGAGTGGGTTAAGCACCATGTCAACACCCATCTCCTCAATCAGTCCAGAATAGCTTTCTCTACTGATCTTAGATATTACATCTTCTATTCCCTTCTGCTTTGCAGTTAGTGCAAGCAGTAGGTTTTGTTCGTCGTATCCAGTTGCTGTAACAAAGGCATCCATCTCATCGATGTTTTCCTCCTCAAGCATATCCATATCAGTTCCATCGCCGTGAAGAATCATGACATTTGGTATTCTTGTTGAAAGGTACTGACATCTTTCCTTGCTCTGCTCTACGAGCTTAACTGAAGCTCCAAAATCTGCAAGCCTCTGAGCTAGATAGTAGCCAGTCTTTCCTCCACCGATAATCATTACCTTCTGAAGATCTGTATACTTGCCCTTTACATGAACCTTTTTGTTAAGTTCCATGATTTCATTCTTTTCGCCGACAACGTAAACGGCATCATCTTCGCGGATTTCGTCGTTACCATGAGGTATGATAACCTTACCATTTCTTGATATGGCGGCAATCAGCATGTCTGGCATAAGCCTTCTAACATCAGGCATCTTAAGGCCGATGAGTTCTTTCTTGCGCTTTGCCTTAAACTCGATAAGTGCAATTCGGCCGCTTGTGAAAACACCGTTGTTTAGCGTGTATTTTTCTGAGAGATATTTGTATATCTCCATAGTAATAGCAAAATCAGGGTTAACGATGTAGTCGATACCCATTGATGTTCTAATGAATTCGAAGTGCTTCATATACTCTGGGTCTCTAACTCTGACTATGACCCTGTGGCATCCTAGCTTCTTAGCGAAGCCACCGATGACAAGGTTAGTCTCGTCCCTACCAGTTGCAACAAGCACGTACTGGAACTTGTTTATTCCTATCTCTTTTAGTACGTTGATATCTCTGGCATCCTCATTTACAGTCATAACGTCAAACTGCTGAGAAAGTCTGTCGAGCAGCGCGTCATTTGTGTCAACAATCGTTATTGAATAATCTCCACCAACTAGCGCCTCGCATACTTTGATGCCTAATTTTCCTCCGCCTATAATCGCTATATTCATCTGGATTCCTACATTCCTTCCACTATCTATGCAAAAGCGTTATAAATCGCTCTGATAGCAGTTTCAAAATCTTTATTCTCTACTCC
Organism: Eubacterium sulci ATCC 35585; assembly: GCA_001189495.1. Lineage (NCBI taxonomy): Bacteria > Bacillati > Bacillota > Clostridia > Peptostreptococcales > Anaerovoracaceae > [Eubacterium] sulci. The sequence goes on from CP012068.1 coordinate 1,386,423, forward strand.
GACGATGATATTGATTTCACTTGATCCCTGTTCTATCATCCTCAGGTTTACATTTGCATCAGCAAGTGCTCCAAATAGCTTAGCTGATACACCCTTACGTCTGTTCATTCCGTGACCTACAGTGGCAATCAGCGCCATATCCTCAAAGCACTCTATTCCATCTGGTTCAAGCTGCTTTCTAAAAGCATCTACCATATCATCTAGTCTGCCTTTGATAGAGCTATTAGAAATTACTACAGATACCGTATCTATTCCGCTTGGAATGTGCTCAAAGCTGCAATCAAAGTCCTCAAGTATAGCAAGGATTCTTCTAACAAATCCACGCTCTGTGCTCATCATATGCTTATATAGCGCAATAACTGTAAAGTCCTTCTTGCCAGCAATACCAGTGATTACATCACTATCAGCTGTATACTCAGGCTCAGCAGTAATCATTGTGCCTGGGTCCTGTGGAAGATTTGTATTTCTGATGTTGATTGGAATATTTGCAACTCTAACCGGGTAGATAGCATCTTCATGAAGAACTGAAGCTCCCATATATGAAAGCTCTCTAAGCTCCTTGTATGAAATCTTATCGATTCTTCTTGGATTATCCACAATATGCGGATCAGCCATCAAAAAGCCCGAAACATCTGTCCAGTTCTCATACACCTCTGCGCCTATAGCTCTAGCAACTACAGCACCAGTGATATCCGAGCCCCCTCTTGAGAACGTCTTAACATTGCCTGATGACTTATATGAGCCATAGAAGCCAGGAAGAACTGCATATTCGTGCTTATCTAAGCATTCCTTGATAGCCTTATTTGTCTCCTCTTCGAGCATCTTACCGTTATCAGAAAACAAAATGAGCTCCTGCGTATCGACAAAGTCGTAGCCTAGGAAGTCAGCTGTTAGCATAGCGCTCAAATACTCACCTCGGCTTGCGATATAGTCAGGCGTGCAACCCTTCTCTAGATTCTCTCTGATAATATCAAACTCCTTAGCGATATTAACCTTTGTATCTAGGTTTGCAGCAGTAGCAGTGAACCTATCCTCTACAACCTGAAGTAGCTGGTTGTACGGGAAGTTATGTTCTCTGTGCGTATGACAAAGATATAGGATATCCGTCATCTTTGTATCTGTATCAAAACGTTTACCTGGCGCTGAGACAATGACGTATCTTCTGTCCTTATCAGCTGTAACGATTTCCTTTAATTTTTCGATTTGAAACTTGTCGGCAACGGAAGAGCCACCGAACTTAGCTACCTTAACTCCCATGTGTAAAATTCTCCTTTTGATAAGCCAATTTTGAGCTATCTATATATTATATCAAAAACAATTCTCAATGCAAATAAAATAGCTCGATATATGAGTAAAATACCCATATATCGAACTTTTCTAGTCTGTCAATTTAATCTTGTTGTCAATTCAATTATAGTTCTGCCTTTAGGGCATCTACCTTGTCTAGTTTTTCCCAAGGTAGCTCAACATCTGTTCTTCCGAAATGTCCATATGCAGCAGTCTTTCTGTAGATAGGTCTTCTTAGATCCAAATCTCTGATAATAGCTGCTGGACGGAAGTCGAAGTTCTTCTCTACGATCTTTGCAATTTCCTCATCGTCGAGCTTTCCTGTACCGAATGTATCAACCATGATGGAAACAGGCTTAGCAACACCGATTGCATAAGCAAGCTGAATCTCGCAGCGGTCTGCAAGTCCTGCGGCAACTACGTTCTTAGCTGCATATCTAGCTGCGTATGATGCTGAACGGTCTACCTTTGTTGGGTCCTTACCTGAGAATGCACCACCGCCGTGTCTTGCAAATCCACCGTATGTATCTACGATGATCTTACGTCCTGTAAGCCCTGAATCTCCGTGAGGTCCACCGATTACGAATCTGCCTGTAGGGTTTACGAAGTACTTTGTCTCATCATCAAGAAGCTCTGCTGGAATTGATGCCTTGATTACCTTCTCAATGATATCCTTATGAATCTGCTCCTGACTAACATCAGGATCGTGCTGTGTTGAAATCAAAACAGTATCAATTCTCTTAACCTGATGTCCATCGTACTCTACTGTAACCTGGCTCTTTCCGTCAGGTCTTAGGTATGAAAGCTCTCCGCTCTTTCTCACCTCTGTGAGCTTTAGAGCTAGCTTGTGTGCTAGTGAAATTGGCATAGGCATAAGCTCTGGTGTCTCGTTGCAAGCATATCCGAACATAAGTCCCTGGTCTCCTGCACCAACCTGCTCAATTTGGTCATTGAGAGTACCTTCCTTGTACTCAAGTGCGTGGTCAACGCCCATAGCGATATCTGACGACTGTTCGTCGATAGCTGATAGAATTGCGCATGTGTTTCCATCAAAACCATACTCACCCTTGTTATATCCTATGTCGTTGATTACACCTCTAACGATCTTTGGGATGTCAATATAGCAGTTTGTGCTAATCTCACCCATTACCATTGCATATCCTGTTGTTGTAGTTGTTTCGCAGGCAACTCTTCCCTGTGGATCTTGCTCCATAATTGCGTCCAAAATCGCATCTGAAATTTGGTCACAGATTTTATCTGGATGTCCTTCTGTTACTGACTCTGAAGTAAATAGCTTTCTCATTTTTGCTCCTTTCCTCACCTTATCAAAAGAAAAAACCTTTCCTCAAAAAGAAAAGGTTTGAACTCACAATTCATTCCTCATCTTTCAGACTGTTATCTGTAGGATGTAGCACCTTTCCGTGCCTATCAGCACATAGGTTGCCGGGCATCGCAGGGCCTATTCCCTCCGCCGCTCTTGATAAGGATTATACCCAAAGTATACAGATTTTAACAAATTTGTCAAGGCAAAGTAAATGAGATTTTAATATATTAAGTACGCAAAATCAAAGCAAAAGAGGGCCGAAGTTTATTTCGTGCCCTCTCTGTGCTGCACTTCACATATTAAAGTCAGCTAAGACTTGTGGAGTATTTGGGTTTAACTATATATTAGGAATATAAGTCTATTTCTTAAGTAATTTGTTAGCAGCTTCGCTCGAAATCAAATCATCTCCGCCCAATACAAAGCACTTTTGAACCTTTGCCTTAGATATATACGCAGCTGCTTCAGATAAATTGCTATTACTTACTAAAAGTAGAGGGCTATTATCAATAGCACATAATACACCTGCACAAAGGCCATCTGGAAAGTTAAGACCATATGTTAAGTATACCTTTTTGTGTTCTCCTGCAAAGAATTTTTCAGCCACTACTCTTGATGTAGCAAACCTATCTGAACCTTCTAGACGTTCAACATTGCCAAGCTTTGATACTGCATTTTCAACATTTTTGCTAACAACATCACTTCCACCTATCAAATAGAACTTCTTGCCGTTATGAGTTTTTAAGTATGCTATCTGATCATCACTTAGCTTGCTTCCTACTAGCATTATTGGCTTACCTGCTGCTGATGCCGAAAGTGCATCAGCAAAATTGTATGCGTTACAAAGCGCGATATCCTCACCATGAGCACCAGATGCCTTAAGAACCTCTAGATTTGTTTCAAATCTTGTGCCACCCTCAAGTCTATGTTTTTTTCCTGGCATCATATCAGCAATTTGCTTTGATACGACATCTTCTCCTCCTATGATATAGATATTTGCATTTTCCGATGCATTCTTTTTTACATAAGCACTTATGTCATTTGCACTTGACTTATTTACTATCAAAACAGGAGCATTCTTTACCTTTGCAAGATATGTAGCCGAAAGTGCATCCGCAAAGTTATCACCGTTTGCAATTACAATATTATCGAACTTCTCCACACCAAGTTTTTCTTTTAGCTTATCCGCTATTGCCATTGAAGTTTCAAAACGAGTTTCTCCTGCAATTCTCTCTGTGCCCTTATCTTTATCGTTCTTTAATCTTTCAACCTCTTCTGCAAGCTCTTTAACCTTTGCTTCAGCAGCTCTTTTATCGGCCTCTGCTTTCTCTGCCTTTGCAATAGCATTATTAAGTTCAGCTTCAGCTTTTTCTGCTCTTGCTTCTGCTGCCTTCTTAGCAGTTTCTGCCTTTTCAGCCCTTGCCTCTGCTACCTTCTTATCGGCCTCTGCCTTTTCAGCCTTTGCTTCAGCTAATTTCTTTTCTGCTTCTGCTTTTTCTGCCTTAGTTACAGCCTTATCCTTTTCTGCCTCTGCAGATGCAAGCTTATCTTGAGCCTTTTTCTTTTCACTTTCAGCCTGAACAAGTTTTTCTTCTGCCTGCTTCTTATCCTCTTCAGCTTTTGCTAACTTTTCTTCAGCTGCATTCTTTGCTTTTTCGGCATCCGCTGCCTTTGCCTCTGCTGCTTTTTGAGCCTTCTCTGCCTCTGCTGCTTTTAGCTCTGCATCCGCCTTACCTTTTTCTATGTCGGCAATCTTCTTATTCAGAGCATCCTCGTCGATTGTCTTTTCTATCGATACTGTTAGTTCCTCTTCGGTTGTAAGCTTAGCTGTAATCTCATAAACACCTTGATCATTTGGTATAATCTCTGTGCCATCAACACTTACTGTGTACTTATATAGCTCTTTCTTATTGATCTTAAAGCTTAATTCACTTCCCTGTGAGCAATATCTTGGGTTTTCGCCCTCGACATCCTTTATTCCGCTTCCGACAAAATCCACCTTGCACTTCTTTGCCAGCTTAATTTTAATATTTGGCAAGCTGCTAAGGTTTCCTGATACAGTATCTGCGTTCAAATTAGGGTTCAATCCCTGTGAATATGTTAGGTTTCTATGTGATCCTGGATTACTTCCAAATCCATTGCTCTCTAGGCAACCGTTAACTAGCTCAAGTTCATCTCCTTCGATGTTATCTGGAATAGTCAATGAAACTAGCTGTTGCTTTGGATTTCCACTAAAGTCGTAAACACCGAAAGGACTTCCAGGAACGGATTTGTATGATTTCCCATTCTTATCCTTATATGAAATTGTTGTATTTCTGTTATATACACCTGCTAGCTTTTCCACTGGATTTAAAAGACCATTGAACTGGATATTTATCTTATCTCCAGCCTTCAGTTTTGTTGTATCCGTTATCTTGTTTCCATTTGTGTCAAGGATTTCATAGTTCATCTCTCTTGCATTTATTACTTGATATGTTGTCTTACCATCCTTTTCTACTTTAATGATATGTCTTCCCGTTGTTAACTTTGATACTGTAACTTCACCACTTGCATTTGTATTAACACCATCATTAGTGAATCCTTTATACTTAAGGCTTTCTTCCACTACGCTTCTGTTGACAGTCACTGTGCTACCAGCTTCTGGCTTAAACGAATAGCTTGCACCATTTTCACCTTTTAGATAGTAAATTGTGTCATGTTCTGCATCGATTGGCATCATCTTGACCCCACGATTGATATTCATATTTGTCTGTATTGATGAATCGTTATTGCCAACTTTAACCATAAACACACCAGTTAGTTCTGGCCAGATTGCTGAGAAGTCAGTTCCTCCTTGAGCTTCTGAGTGTATTACTGCATCGTATTTTACGAGTACAATTGCTGTTCCGCTATGATTTGCTTTGATCTTTGCTACAGCCGAATTATTCTTATTTGCTGTTACTGATACTACATCTGAAGCATTTCCGTTCTCGTCTATTACCTCGTAGTGGAAGTCTGGAATTGCAATTTTGCTGTTCATGAAGTTTTCTATAGGCTGCCAGTTTCTAACACAGTTTAGTTCATAGCTTCCGCCCTCTGCCATCTCAAGGAAACCCTTTTGATTTATGTTGATATAGACATTTGCCATGTCGTGAACATTCTTATTGAATCTGTAAACAGTATCCTTCTGATAGCTGCTATCTCCGATATGCAAATCCTTTTCTGTAACTTCGATTGGTTCTGTAACATTAAAGTTCTTTGGAAATGCCCAGTATGTAACACCCTTAGGATTCTGTACACGATAGAAATACTTGCTCTGGCCTTTAGCCATCTTGAATCTTGCTACAACTCCATTTGATGTTTCTGTAACTTCAGGCTCTACGAAGTTATACTTATAGTAATTTCTACCATCACCATAACCTGCTGACACCTTTGAACCCTTTGGTGCAATTATCGTTAGATCTGTGATTTCAGGCATGGTAGCACTTATATCGGTGTTGCTGTTTGTCTCGTTTGCGGTCTTTACGACCTTAGTACTAGTATGAGTTTTCGCCTTATCTCCTATAGGTGTCAGACTTGCCTCTACTGTATCCCTATCCATATATAGGAATGAAAGCTTATTATTCTCATTTTTACCAAAGCTTATAGTTCTGAGAGTTCCATCATTTCCGCTCACCTTGACATCGAGCTTATAGTCTTTGTCCTGCACCCATCCTGAGTTTCCTATATTGAAGTCCCATATTCTATGCAGAGTTACGCTGTTATTTTCTTTTGTGAAACTCAGCTTTATGCCACCGTTCAGCTCATCGTTAGGACCATAGCCTTCGAACCAGTAGTCTCCTGCCGGAAGCTCCGTCTTATACTGCAATGCCCAGTTATCCGGCGATGTACCGATGCCTTCCAGAAGGTTTTTGTCTCCCTTAACACCATTTTTGAAAGTGTAGAGTTTTCCGCTCTTAATCTGCCTTGAATGCAAGCCTTTTATTGTAATCGGGAATTTTTCCTCAGGCTGTTCTTCCTCAGCTCCGGTTACATCTAAAATAGCTACCGCCGGTGTTGATACAACCTTATCCTGCTCTGGATCTATTTGACCTTCCATAGCGATATAGTATCTGCCAGTAGCCATACCAGCCGTATCTAGATCAAAGCTACCATCTTCATTCTTATCTAATGTCTTTAGTGCATTGCATTCGCTAAGCTTCTCGTGAGTAAAGTCAGATGCTTTTATTACCTTTAGCTGTTTGACATTTGATTGGAAAATTCCTGTTCCGGAGCTTTCTGAAGACATTATGTCCTGCCAATGACGCTCTGCAGTTATGTTTAGTAGTTCACCTGCATTAACCTCTGACTTACAATTAAGTGCATTAAATCCGGCTAGCTTGCTACCATAGAAGTTAGTGTTTGAAAAATGTCCTATCTGAACGTCATCGCCATCATTTAACTCAATTTGATCTGCCGTTGCTCCCCAACCTTCTGAAGCTTGCGGAAACTTGCCATTTACATAGTAGTTGAGATTGCTATCAAAGTTTAGAAACCCTGTAAAATACATGCTTCCTGCTTTTCCACTCATAGAAAAGAGTTCTGTTCCTATATGATCCCTAAGGGCACCTTCTCCTACATTATCAGGATCAATGCCTAGGTAGTAAACCTCTGCCATATATATGTAGAGGTGAAGCAAGGTAATGTGACCCTTTGCAGTTTCTGCTGTACCCTTTACCTCATCATCTTTACCGTATGAGCCATTATGGAAATAGAAATTTTCTAATCCATAGTTTGCTAAATCAAAGTATTTTAGTTTTACTCTTTCCTTTGCCATGGGCTTACTCGATAAGCCACCATGATTCTTTGCTACGACAAAGTTTTCATCATGTGAAAATGAAAACTGTACATCGATACCATCAGTTTCTTTATTTGCATCACGTACTTGAGCAAAAGCTGATGTTGGAATCAACGATAGGATCATGAAAACGCTCAGCAATAAGGCGAGCAATTTCTTGTATCCATGTTTTCTGTATGCCATTTGTTCTTCCTTTCTGCTGCAATAAAAAAGACCGCAGCACATAAATAAAAGCTGCAGTCCGTTTTCCCGCAATAAAATAAACTAAGTGCCTTCCTGCACTTAAATCTCGATTACGAGCAGGTCTCCTGACTTATGTCTCAATACAGCATTAACCTTCTCGGATAAAATCCAATGGTTGCGCTTGCCCTAATGCTGCTCTTCATTTACAGTGGCGGAATCCGTCTCGGATTTACACCGAGTTCCCTCTTAGCTATCTCCTAAGGTGCAATCTCAAACCTTTCTGATAGAACTCATAATGTACAACAGATAAATTTTAGCACATTCACCATAATCAGTCAAATCTAATTTTTCCTTCTAATACACCTTTTGAGTACACTATAAGCATCTTTGCATTTTGTTGTGCAAGCGATTATAATTATATAAAAAAACAAGAGGTATTTTTTTGAAAAAAGATAATATAAACAGTAGCATCCCAAGATTTTCAGTTATTGAAGGTGGTTTGAAAACCAAGCCTCCTACTTTGGTTGACGAACTTAGGGCTTCGCTCAAAAACAGTTGCTTTGAGATTAAGGCAACTAATACTAGGCTTATGGGGGTGGTTGGGCTCATGCTATCATATAACATGATTGGCCACCGTTTCACTCAGCTTTTTATCCTCGACTATGAAGAGTATGGCATAGCAGACTATGTTGGACTATTTACAGATTCTGAGGAGGAAATAGAAGCTCATGCAAATACCATGTTCGGCGCTCTTGGCGGCGAATGGGTCGAAATTAGTGCCGAAGAAAGCTGGGCACTGATAGCAAGTGCAGATAGAATAACCGAAGAATATGGTGCTGAGTTTCCCGAAGACTACCTGCAGTTTCGCGAGGCCATTAAAGGTGCTGACGATGACAAAGAAACATATATCTCTGCGCTTTCAAAGGTATGTATTAGACTAAGGTCAGATGATGAGCTAGTCAACTACTTTATTATGCGCAGTGTTGGAAAGGATAAGGCTCCTCTTAGCATACTTTGTTCAGATGACTTCCTTTATAGTACTGATGGCGAAACTTCCCCATACGAAGAATTCTCTAAGGGGCTCAAAATAAACAATCCATCCACTCTTTTTAAGAATGATGTGGAAAAGACAGGTCCAAGAAAGTATATATGTAAATCTCTAGTCGAAGACGATGGTCTTTTTTACCTCATAATTACTGAAGTTCGTGTTGTGAAAGATGTGATTAAGTCGGCTAAAGTAATTTCTTGTATGGAAATCACTGTTTGGGAATCTGCTATGCAGCTTCGCCGAATAGACTATGTTTTGACAGCAGAGTGCAAATGCAGTCAGGATGAGTTTTCAAAGCTCATAAGCAAGACATTCCACACTGTGAACTCTCACTCCCACGAAAACGGCATGCTATACATGATATATAGGAACAATAACGACCATGTGTGCAGTCCTCACTTTAGACTGGATGCTGATCTAATAGGAAGTGTATTCTTCATCGATGGAAAAGAAGCTATAGTCTCCTCAGCAGAGCCAGGCGATACCGATATAATATCAAAAGTGCTATTCCTATCCGATTACTTTAGAGGAAATGATAAGCTTGGCAAAATCGAGAGATTTAAATTCGACGATAAGATTATAGGTCCTTTCATCGATAGCGGTATGGATGATTTTAGGGAATTTATAGAATTTTATAAGGGTTAAGTAGTGTTTTTTTAAAAAAACTTACTCAGTTCCTTGAATATGTTTTATGTCAACCTTTGTTCGTTTTTCCATCAAAGGTTTTCAACATAAGTAAATCCATATTTTTCAACAATATGAGTACTTATCCACAGCAAACACAAAAATCGTATACAATTTTGTCCTTTATTGCCTGTGGATAAGTTTCTAAAAGAAAACCGCTATATTTCAACGAGTATTCTGTTTTTCTGTTTTGTCAATAGCAAGTTATCCACAGATTTTATAATAAAAAAAATAAAAGTTTTGTTCTTTAGGAAAAAAATGGTAGAGCGTTCATAGTTTGAAAGCCTGACAGTTAAAAAAAACAAATTATCTAGCAAAAAAGGAAGGATTTTTTATGAAAACCATCAAACTTTTTCAAAGCGATGTATATAGACGCATTGCTGACGCAGTAGTTTTACAATTTGATAAGAACCATTCAAAAAATACAAGTTGCCTGGTTTTGGATAGCACTATTTTCTTCCCTACTGGTGGAGGCCAAAGCTGTGATTTAGGAACAATAAATGGATTTGAAGTAATAGATGTCTTTGAAAAAGAAAATATCGTCTACCACATTCTAAAGGGATGCGATGCTAGTATTGAGACCGGAGACACTGTTAGTTTAGAGATAGACTGGGATAGACGTTTTGATAACATGCAAAGACACTGCGGAGAGCACATCCTTTCTGGAATCTTCTTTAGACTCTTTGGCGGAGTCAACCGAGGCTTCCATATGGGAGAAGACTATATGACTATTGATATAAGTCTTGAAGCTGACGAGAACTATAGTGAAATCAACTGGGAAATGGCCATGCAGGCAGAACTAGAGGCAAATAAGGTTATATGGGGAAATACCAAAGTCTCTGCTTACCACTTTGATACTAAGGCGGAGGCCGAGAAAATGCCTCTAAGAAAGGCTTTAAGCCTAGAAAATGATATAACGATTGTAACAATAGGAGACATCTCTAATCCAGCAGACTCCGTCGCATGCTGCGGAACCCACCCATCAACAGCAGGTCAGGTTGGGATGGTCAAGATTTATAAGATTGAGCCTAACAAGGGTATGTTTCGCATCTTCTTCGAAGCAGGACAAAGAGCTCTAGCTCACTACGATACTCGTTTTGATATAATGACAAAGCTAGAAAACGACCTATCAGCAAGCCATACTAATCTCTTATCAAAATATGAAACCCAAAAGGAAAAAGCAAGACAGATCAAAGATAGGCTTTACCACTTAAGCAAGGAATTCATAAGACGTGAAATTTTGGATTTGAAAGAGTCTAACGATAGAATAAGGCAGTATAATTTCCTAGATTCAAACGACATAATGGAGATTGGAAATGCAATGAGTCCTGAAATAGACGATATTCTTTTCCTCATAGACGATATCACAAACACGGTATTCATATTCTCAAGCAAAAACGACTGCGGCGCCCTCGTAAAGGAATACGCTCCTTCCCTAGAAGGCAAAGGCGGCGGAGGCAAGAACTTTGCTCGCGCAGTCTTCCCAAGTTCTGATAGAGCTTTGAGCTTTGTTGAGATTATAAACAAATAAACACACATACGAAAAAGGACCCGCAGTTCATTTTACTGTCAGGTCCTTTGCTTTTTCTATTTTGTTTCCGTTTCTTCTTCGGTTTTATTAGACTTCTTTTTGAAGAAGTTTAAATCACTTCCCATAAACAAGAATCTTCTTATTGCAAACAATACTCCTATCGCACAAACCGCTACGAGCATTGAAGTCATCGGTAAATGTTCAACCACCATCTGCCTAGCAGTTGCAAGCATCATAACGTCTATGACATCCTCTAATCTATGCCTTATCAAAAGCTTTACAAACTCTATACCTACAGATACTACTAGAAGATCGCCAAGCAGCCTGTTAAACTCTTCTGTTGACATCTTAGTAAATCCACCGTCTTCAATCAGACCTATACAGATTCTGATAAGTACCCCTGCTGCAACAATTACAATTATAATCGCTGCAAGGATCTCTACAAAAGACGATATCTTTGTAATAAGTATATCAAACTTATATCTTATCTTTATGTAATTCATTGTACCCCTCTCAAATATAAAAGATTAGACTAATTTTTCTAATGCTGCAAGCTTTGCACAAACGCAGAATACATCCATGGCATCCTCAAGCTCTTCTACTGGAGGAAGCGAAGGTGCTATTCGGATATTGCTATCTTGAGGATCCTTTCCGCATGGGAATGTTGCTCCCGCAGGCGTCATCTCAACACCAGCCTCCTTAGCAAGCTCGAGCACGCGCTTTGCTGTATGTTCCATAGCTTCATAGCTCACAAAGTATCCTCCCTTAGGAACCACCCAGCTGCCAATTCCAAGCGGAGCAATTTCTCTATCTAGATACTTGATGACCGTATCAAACTTTGGCTTCATAATCTTAGCATGCTCTCTCATCAAAGCGAGAGTATTTGCCTTATCCTTAAGGAACTTGACATGCCTTATCTGGTTAACCTTATCAAAGCTTATAACCTGAACACCGAAGCTCTTTGTCAGATATTTGATATTCGCCTCGCTTGATGCCATAACCGATATACCGGCTCCAGGGAATGTCACCTTTGATGTTGAAGCAAACTCATATGCCATGTCTGCATTTCCATACTCCTTACAGAGTCCAATTATATCTGGAAATTCTACAAAGTCCCCATCAAATTCGTGGATGCAGTAAGCATTGTCCCACATTAGCATAAAGTCCTTAGCTGCAGGCTTGAGTGCTGCTAGTCTTCTCACGGTTTCTTCGCTATATATTATGCCTTGCGGATTTGAAAACTTAGGCACGTTCCACATACCCTTGACGCTCTCATCCTTAACCAGCTCCTCAACAAGATCCATATCAGGACCCGTCTTTAGCATAGGTATATTTATCATCTCAAAGCCTAGTTTTTCGGTAATCTTAAAGTGCCTATCATATCCAGGAACAGGGCATAGCCACTTTATCTTATCCAGCTTAAACCATGGTTTTTCGCTATTCAGAAGGCCATTTGTAAACGCTTCGCTAACAGCCATATACATTAGCTGAAGACTCGCGTTTCCACCAATGAAACACTCGTTTTCCTTAACGCCGAGAATCTCCGAAAAGTACTTCTTAGCTTCAGGCATTCCCGAAAGTTCACCGTAGTTTCTTATGTCTACATTTCCGAGTTCGCACTCAGAAGGTTCTACCAAAATATCCAAAAGCCCACTTACGAGATTAAGCTGACTCTTACCAGGCTTTCCTCTTGCCATGTTAAGATTAAGGTTCTTTTCTTTAAGTGCCTTGAACTTTATTTCGAGTCTGTTTTTTTCATCTAACAACTCTTCTCTTGACATTTCACTATATCTCATGAATTCCTCCGAGCGATAAATTTCCTTTTAATAATATAGCATTATAGCCCTTTCTACAATAGAAAACTTCTAGTTTTTTACATTTTACAATCAAAAACCGATAAGCCTAGCATAATTACACTAGTATTATCGGTTTATACACATTATTATAATTCCTAAATCAAAACTTTAGGCTAATTTACTTAATCTCAGCTTTAGACACTGTGAGAATACATATCTTATGCATCCTTGAAAATCAGGTGCTTAAGTCTCTTATACACTAGGAATGTCACTATAGATACCACACCAAACTTAATTAGGTTAAATGGCAGTATCGATAAAATCATAAGTGAACCCAAGCTATTAATATGTGAGTTTATCGCATGTCCCATTCCTATAATTGCATCCATTGGTATTCCATATAGCTTGGAGTATGCTGGGAATATGAAGAATAGGTTGCTAAGTACACATACTATGCTTACTGTAATTGTTCCGACTGTTAGAGCAATAGCTGCACCCTTCTTAGTTCTCTTAAAATGATATATGAGTGCGGCAGGAACCATATACGCTATAGCTGCGATAAGGTTAGCTAGCTCTCCAACGAAAGCAGTCTCTGTTCCCCTTATCATAAGTCTAAGTGCAAGCTTTACTATACATACTAGTATACCCTCTATAGGTCCCATCATGAAAGTTGCTAGCATAGCAGGTAAATCTGCAAAGTCAAACTTCATAAAACCAGGGGCAATCGGAATAGGAAAATCCACCATCATAAGAGCCATACTGATAGCTCCAAACATCGCAACAAGAATCATATTTTTTGTTGTGAATACCTTGTGTTTTTCTTTGTTTAAATTCATTACGTTTTCATCTCTTTCCATTTGAGATACCTCCAAAATATATTGCTTCGGTTTTCTCAAGGCTCATTGGCAAGAAATGAACATAAAAAAGCCGAGCTACCATCAATTGATGGAACTGATGACGCCCGACTCAAAAATAGCCTATATCTATCCATTCCATCTTTTCCCATCCGGACTAACCAACTAGCTGTATTAACTCGCAGAACCAAGCCAATATCAAATGTTGGAATACCGTCGGTTTCGGAATTTCACCGAATCAGCCTAAAAAGGTTTGTGGACTATACCACCGGTCAGGACTCTCACCTGCCTCAAAGATAGTTGCATTCAATTATCTACTCGCTGCACATCTATTGCCTGTGCAACACTATCATGTTAATACCCATACAACTAGATGTCAACCTTTTCGAGTAAAAACTATGCATGAATTTCCATAAAATATCTTTGCTTTACCTATGAACTTAAATGTCAACATTAAATAAATAAGAAAATCATTGTCGGAGCAGACCGTAAAAATTGAACGATTTAGTATCTGAATAAAAACTTTGTTAAAAACTTTGCTCAATGTCGTTGACAAGCCCATTTCCTTGTGGTAATATATTCCTTGCGTTAGACAAGCAAATATGTGTCATTAGCTCAGCTGGCAGAGCACCTGACTCTTAATCAGGGTGTCCAGGGTTCGAACCCCTGATGACGCACCAAGAACCTCGGAATTTAGTTCCGAGGTTTTTTATTTAGCTAGGCCTGCCCTTGCATAAATATTTATATTATGCTATAATTCCTACAATATTTTTTGTTATTTACTAAGGAGAATTTAATTATGAAGTTAGTTTGTTTAGATCTAGAAGGCGTTCTCGTTCCTGAGATTTGGATTGCCTTTGCTGAAGAAACAGGCCTAGAGGCACTTAAGAAAACAACGAGAGACGAGCCAGATTACGACAAGCTCATGCAATACAGACTCGATATCTTGGCAGAAAATAATCTCGGACTAGAGCAGATTCAAAATACAATTGAAAAGATAGATCCTCTTCCAGGTGCTATCGAGTTCCTAAACGAGCTCAGAGAGCTTACACAGGTTGTAATCATCAGTGACACATTCAGTGAATTCGCAAAGCCTTTGATGAAGAAGCTCGGATACCCTACTCTGTTTTGTAACGAGCTAGAGGTTGCAGCAGATGGCAAGATTACAGGAATCAAAATGAGACTAGAAGATTCCAAGCTAAACACTGTAAAGACGCTTCAGCTTGCAGGTTGTGAGACAATCGCATCAGGTGACAGCTTTAACGACCTAGGAATGATTAAGCAGAGCGAGTACGGATTCCTATTCAGAACCACAGACTCAATTAAGAAGGATCACCCAGAGGTTCCAGCATTTGAAGAATATGACGAGCTGCTTGCAGCAATCAAAAAATCCCTATAAAGGGATTTTTTTATACCTATAATACCTTGTGCAAAATAGTCGTATATATCAAAATCAGAGTCACGTTACCTACTATTAGACCAAAAGTCGCAAGCAAGGTCTTTGCTGTACCCGGCTTAAAATCTGCACTAATCAAATATGGCCAAAAACATACCATTGGGAAAATGGCTATTAATACGCATACATAGGTAGGAAAGCTTGTCCAAAGAAAGCGTGTCGTCTCTAACCAGTGACCCCATGAAGGTATCACTATTTTGCTTATAGTGAAAAGTATGCATATAAGATGGACAACAAGAAGATAAATGGCATACTTTGTCTTGTTTAGCGTTTTTTTATTTTTCATTTTATCTAAGTATCCTTGCTAATTCTTCTATCGCTCAGCTGCAATATTAGAACTAAAATTAAAATTAACTATATCATTATTCGAATCAAGTTCTAAATTCATAAAATAATGATTCCAAAAGAATTCATTGTTACCTGCTCCCCACTGCACGCCATAATGACCCAAATATTCATCTCTTGGCTCGCTTGGAGTCAGCCATATTTTTTTCCCAAATACTTTCGTGAACTCGTTTTCGTCAAGCTTCTTTAGCAAATCTATACCATCTATATTATATGAAATTCCATATTTTTTGGCAACAGCTGTGCATTCAGAGTCAAAGCAAACCTGCGTAACTACACAGTCCTTCAGCTCCGTATTCTTCCTCTTATCTCCGTATACACCTATACATCCGAGAACTACATTCTTCTTTACAAGAAGATAGGTAGATCGCGTAACTGCGGAGTCATATGACTTAAAGCCGCTTGGTACGCTAACCCCAGATCCTTGGTATTTAGAATAGCTTCCCGTTGTCAAAAGCTCGTTATAATTAGGATAATCATGTCTATCATTTGACACATAGATTTCAAACCCCTTGTCTATCAAATCCGAAATCTTAGTCTCTGTAAGATGAATTTCCGTTCCGTCAATTTTAAGTGGAGGTGCGTTATCAGGTAGACCTATAATTATATATACAAACATCAAAAACACGAATACCATAAGCACTGCAACGATACCTATCCAAGATTTCCCGGTTCTCCTTCGTGCATTGAAAAGCGACATTATAGAAGGCGTGATTATAGCAGCACCAATTGGCGCCGCCCCATGACGGAACATGCTCATGACCCTAAAGGCAATTACAGCGCTAATTAGTATTAAAACTATGTGAACTGCATACTCTCCTACGCTTAGCTTACTCGTCCTAGTCTGATTATTTGCTGGGGCATCGTACACTGGAACACCGTTCTCAAAGGTGTTCTTCATTCTAAAACGCAGCCAAAACAATATTCCAATAAACACAAATGCCAAGAACACTAGCATTCCGATAAAAACCAATTTTTCCATCTGTAACCTTTTCTCTGACCTAGTTATCGTCCATCAAAATTCATATCTAGTCTACCACATTTTGAAATTGTTTTACAATATTTACATACTTGTGCACGAATCATTAATGTATACAAGCTTTTCAGAGTATTTATTCTTTACACCTCTTTTCTGCTATGTTAAAATTGTATTAAGTTTAATACTTGTTTTATTCTAAAAAACGCGCATCATTTTAGCGCGAAAAACAAATTTAATTCCGTTGTTTCTGTAGTTAACTTTTTTATCAAAGTAATTCAGGAATCCTATATTAAATATAGGATGCATTAATCAAATATGAATATTAATCGTAATGCTTTAGGTGTTTTAATACCGTTCAGCCTGTATTGTGCTATCTGCACTATTATATGTCTGATAATTTCGTCAAATTTAATTCTAGCGATTGGCGGTATATTAATCGGATATCTGATAGCACTCACAAACTGGTTTCTTCTAAATTTGACCGTTCGATGGTTGTTTAGTTTCAATCGTCTTCTTGCGGTACAGTTTATGATATTCAGGTTGCTCATCTACATATTTGGCGCATGGGTCTGTACGCAGATAGGCTTTCAGTCCGTGCTCCTCTTCGCTATAGTCATCACAGGCTTTAGCTTAGTTATCTTTGTTGAATTCGGATTAAAAGGAGGCCTTTGTTTTGTTAAACATAAATGAATTAGGTGCCAGGATAATATTTAGTTTTGGCGACGGTAAGCTTTTCATTACCGAAAGTACCCTATTCGGAATCTTGATAGCCGCCTTTCTCGCAATACTGGGAATATGGCTAGGTAGTAGGCTTGAGACTGTCCCGCGTGGCAAGCAGGTCTTTGCGGAATTTATAGTCGAATGGGTTTATAAGTTCACAGAAAAACATATGGGAAAAGCTAATTCTAACTTTGCCCCATATATAGGTACTCTTCTTGCCTTCGTATTTTGTGCAAGCTCACTAGGTGTTTTCGGTGTAAGACCGATAACTGCAGACCTTAATGTTGCCTTTGCACTATCCATTATGACGATGGTGATGATCATTTTTAATTCAACAAGGGTTCACGGCTTTAGAGGCAGACTAAAGCACATGTGCGAACCATATGTCTTCATGCTGCCACTCAAAATCTTAGAAGAAATTTCCCTCCCTATTTCGCTTGGGCTTCGTATCTTCGGTAATATCTTAGGAGGCTACATCATAGTCGAGCTATGGATGCACCTCATGACAAAGCTCAGTAATTTTTTCAGCGATGTGCCATTTTTACGCGCTATCACAGTTATACCTCTGAATGCTATCTTTGACATAGCAGAGCCGGCAATTCAGACCTTTATATTTATAATTTTGACCGTTATTAATCTTGCCGCAGCTATGAAGATTACAGCTACAGTAAGCAATAATGAAAATAGAGAAGAACTTTAGGAGGAGAATCAATGGAATTTATTGGAATCGGTTTAGCAATGGGACTTGCAGCACTTGGCATTGGCCTAGGCCAGGGTATTGGATTGAGCAAGGGGCTGGAAGGTATTTCAAGACAACCTGAAGCTACAAGCAAGATTCAGACCGCTATGATTGTAGGCATGGCGCTCATGGAGACCATAGGTATTTTGACATTTGTAATTGCTATAATGCTAAGCAATAAATTGTAACTTAAATTCCTGAAGGAGGCACGAACTTTGGATATTAATAAACACCAAGACCTGCTTACTATAAACTGGAATCTTATCTTTTCGGTTATTACTGTTTTAGTTCTCATTTTGATATTAAAGCATTTTTTCTTCGAAAAGGTAAAGAAGTTCATGGATGAACGAAAAGCACAGGTCGAGGAGCAATTCCAAAAGGCAGACGAAGCCGAAAATCAAGCCCGCAAAAAACTTGATAAATACAACGAAATACTCGCTGGTGCCGAAAAAGAAAAGCGTACAATAATTGCAGGTGCAATGGAAAACGCAAAGATTCAGGCAGACTCTGTATTAGACGAAGCCCGCAAAGAAGCTGCTGACATTCGTGAGAAATCAAGAATTCAGATTGAAAGAGAAAAAGCTGCGGCGAGAAAAGAAATCCACAACGAAGCCAGCGAACTTGCAGTTCAGGTCGCTGAAAAGATTTTGGAGAACAAGCTTGACGCCGATGCTCAGGCTTCAGTAATAGATGAAATAATCAGTAGATCAGAGGCAAACAGTGAAACAGAAAAATAGCAATAATTTAGAGGCACTCTGCGAGCAGCTAGATAGAGCCACAGAAAGCCTACGAGATTTACGCAATCTCATCAAAGAGACTAATGGTGAGTATCGTGACCTACATACCTACGCATTAGAAAAGCGCACCCTGCACGAACAAGAGGAAATGTATGCCTTTATCGAAGCCCTAAGTGAGGGTCTTCGCATATTTGATAAAAGAGAAGAAAACAAAATCAAAGGTATAGTTTACTCGGCTATACCTCTTGACCGTGAAACAATTCAGAGGATGGAAATACAGACCTCTAACCTTATCAAAAAGGACTGTGTTTTGACAAATCGCATAGACGAAAAAATCATCGGTGGCTTCATCATCTCCATCGACGATAAGCTTATAGATGCTTCGATACGCAAGCGTATGGAGGATATGCGCCTGCACCTGTCTTACAATACTAATTCTAATTAATTGGAGATGCGCATGAAAATTAATACTGATGAAATCCTAAGTAATATAAAGGACAAAATAGAAAGCTTTACCTCAGAGCTTGAGATAACCGATTTCGGTCAGGTTATCGAGGTTGGCGACGGCGTTGCTCATATAGACGGCCTAAAATCCTGCTTTGCTGGTGAACTTTTAGAATTCCCAAATGGCAGCTACGGAATGGCCATGAACCTTGACGACGACATGGTCGGCGCTGTAATCATAGGCTCAGACCGCGGAATTAGGCAGGGAGACATAGTTAGACCTACAGGTAGAGCCATGGAGGTCCCAGTAGGCGAAGAGCTTCTTGGACGAGTAATCGATCCTCTCGGAAGCGCAATAGACGATAAGGGAAAGATTATCTGTAGCGAGGCAAGGCACCTCGAAAGCGATGCTCCAGGAGTTCTCGACAGACGCTCAGTATACCAGCCTCTTCAGACTGGTATTAAAGCCATAGACGCCATGATACCGATAGGCAAAGGTCAAAGAGAGCTGATTATCGGAGACAGGCAAACCGGTAAAACCGCAATCGCCATAGACACTATAATAAATCAAAAAAAGCAGAACGTAATATGCATCTACGTTGCCATAGGTCAGAGAAAGTCAACGGTTGCACAAATTGCAAAGACTCTAGAGGACCACGATGCAATGTCGCATACCATCATAATCTCTGCTACCGCAAGCGAAGCTGCTCCAATACAGTACATCGCTCCATATTCAGGCTGTGCAATTGCAGAGTATTTTATGCACAAGGGAAAGGACGTTTTGATAGTTTACGATGACCTATCAAAGCACGCCGTGGCCTACAGAGCCATGTCCCTATTGCTCCGCAGACCACCAGGACGTGAAGCCTACCCAGGAGATGTCTTCTATCTGCACAGCAGACTTTTGGAGCGTGCTGCTAAGCTATCTGACGAACTTGGAGGAGGCTCAATCACAGCCCTTCCAATAATAGAAACCCAGTCAGGTGACGTGTCTGCCTACATCCCAACAAATGTAATCTCCATCACAGATGGACAGATATTCCTAGAGAGCAATCTCTTTTTCTCTGGTCAGATTCCAGCAGTAAATGCAGGAATATCTGTTTCCCGTGTCGGAGGAAATGCCCAAATTAAGGCGATGAAAAAGGTTTCAGGTACAATGAAGCTCATTCTCGCCCAGTTTCGCGAGCTTCAAAGCTTTGCTCAGTTTGGCTCAGATATAGACTCAGATACCACAAAGCGTCTTGAGAGCGGCAAGAGACTAATGGAGATACTCAAGCAGAAACAGTACTCCCCTATCTCAGTCGAAAACCAAATCATGATAATATACGCTGCAATAAACGGCTACCTAAATGATATTGAGCTAGAGCGCATAGCCTCCTTTGAGGATAGTCTATATGAGTTTATGGCTATGAAATATCCAGAGATAAGCCAGGAGATCGTGGCTACAGGCAATATGTCTGCTGAAACGGAAAAACTTTTGATACAGGGCATAGAGGAATGCAAGAAAGAAGGTAAATATATTGGCTGAGCAAATTCAGGCGATTAAGAGACATATAAACAGCGTCAAAAACACCGAGAAGATAACAGGTGCCATGAAGCTCATCTCAGCTGCCAGGCTCAAGCAATCCACAGACCATCTGACCTATGCAAAGGATCACATTGAACCTTTGATATCAAAATTCGCTCAGATTCTAACCTGCGACATAGCGCCAGAGGTCTACTACGAAAAGCGCCTAGATATGAGGCAGTTTGAGGTAGGTATAGTGCCACACTCCTGCGAGGATCCTGTCAAGGAGCTGTGCATTTTGATTACATCATGTAAGGGACTATGTGGAGGATATAACTCGAGCTTGATAAAGCATGCTGCTGAGATGAATGAAAATGCGGGTACTGTCTTTGTGCCTTTAGGTGATAAGGGCTTTAACTACTGCATTAAGCACGGTCTTGATATCTTTGAGGTAGAGAAATTTTCCGATATATACGCTGATCATGCACATGAGCTAACATTTAATCAAATTCTAAAGCTTTCATCAGCAGTGCTTGAGATCTATCGCAAAAGCGAAATATCAAAGATTAAAATAGTCTACACTAAATACAGAAATCCGATAGCCTTTGATATCGACACGAAGCTTCTTTTTCCTCTCGAAAAGATAGGTCCAGGCGGAGATGGTGATATAGGTAATACAAGCTTCTTTGAGCACGATAATGACCATGCATATTTTGATGAAATAGCAAGGTCTTATCTATCGATGAAAATACTTAGGTATATCGCTGAGGCAACGCTGTGCGAACACGCAGCAAGGCGTATTGCTATGAAGAACGCAAACGACAACGCGCTCAAGATGATAGAGACTCTTTCGAACAAATATCACACCGCTCGTCAAAACGCAATAACTGGCGAGATGATAGAAATCATAGTCGGCCACGAATCACAGAAGATGAAAAAGGTCCAAAAGAAAATAGGTGAATAACTTGAATACAGGAATTGTAAAACGAATTATAGGTCCGGTAATAGACATTCAGTTTGAAGATAGCGAGATGCCACAGCTTCTTGATGCTATCAAAATTGAAATGGAAGATCATATTGTTGTAGCTGAAGTTGCTCAGCATGTTGGCGATAGCACGGTTAGATGTATTGCCCTTTCCTCTACCGACGGTATGAAGCGCGGACTTAAGGCTATAAACACAGGAGCACCTATCGAGGTTCCAGTTGGTAATGATGTTTTGGGCAGACTTTTCAATGTTTTAGGCGAGCCAATAGACGGAATTCCAGCACCAGATGATGCACCGAAAAAACCTATACACCTTCCTTCTCCAGAGTACTCTCAGCAGGAAACCTCTACACAGATATATGAGACAGGAATCAAGGTTATAGACCTTCTCGCACCTTACACCAAGGGCGGTAAGGTTGGACTTTTCGGCGGTGCAGGAGTTGGAAAAACAGTTCTCATTCAGGAGCTAATTAACAATATAGCCAAAGAGCATGGAGGAATTTCCGTATTTGCAGGTGTTGGAGAGAGAACTCGCGAGGGAAATGACCTATATAACGAAATGCAAGAGTCTGGTGTAATAGACAAAACCGCCATGGTTTTTGGACAGATGAATGAGCCACCAGGAGCAAGAATGAGAGTCGCCCTAACAGGCCTCACTATGGCTGAACACTTTAGGGATAGAGAGCACCAAGACGTTCTTTTGTTCATAGATAATATTTTCAGATTTACTCAGGCTGGCTCTGAGGTATCGGCCTTGTTAGGTAGAATACCTTCAGCTGTAGGCTATCAGCCAACTCTAGCTACCGAGATGGGTGCGCTTCAGGAGAGAATCACATCCACATCAAATGGCTCCATAACCTCAGTTCAGGCTGTATACGTTCCTGCTGATGACCTTACTGACCCAGCACCGGCAACGACATTTTCTCACCTCGATGCAACAACAGTTTTATCGAGAGCTATTACAGAGCTTGGAATCTACCCTGCCGTTGATCCGCTCGAATCGTCCTCTAGAATCATGGATCCGCTCATCTTGGGCGAGGAGCATTATCATACAGCAAGAGATGTACAGGCAGTTTTGCAAAGATACAAAGATCTTCAGGACATCATCGCCATCCTTGGAATGGATGAACTTTCTGAAGAGGATAAGCTGACAGTTGCAAGAGCCCGCAGGCTCCAGAGATTCCTTTCTCAGCCATTTGCAGTTGCTGAACAGTTTACAGGAATGCAAGGAAAATACGTTCCTCTAGCAGAAACAATCCGAGGATTCCGCGAGATACTCGACGGCAAATACGACCATATTCCAGAGTCCATGTTCCTCTATGCAGGAGAAATTGAAGAAGTGGTACAAAGGTACGAAAATGAAAAATAGCCATACCATGCTCCTAGAGATAAAGACAGACAAGAAAATAATATACTCAGGCGATGTTCTTTCGCTGACAATCAAAGATGCAGAGGGGCAGGAATGTTTCATGCCCCATCATTGCGATACGACAAAGAGCATAAAGGACGGAGTAATCAGCATTAACGAGCCACCTACTCAAAGGGCTGATTCCGTCTCAAGCTCAGGTCCAAATTTTGATGCAAAAAATCCTGCTTCTTCGGCAGGGTTAAAAGGCACGCAAAAAAAGTATTTCAAAGCCTCAAATGCCTATCTAAATATTTCAAAAAATACTGTTGTTATCTTTGCTCCAGACGCACTAGAAATCAGCGTTTAAGTATTCTGATACAATCGAATTTTATCATTGTTAAATTCCTATCAAAATTATTTAAAATGGGGTTCCCATGCACATGAAAATATAGTATGATATGTAGGGTTTAAATTTAATTTATAAGTAAAATTGTATTCATTATACATCGGAGGTTTTTAAACATGCGTGACATATACACAAGAATTAATAATTTGCGCCGTCAGGTTTTCTCTGCAGTAGCAAATCTTGCGTACGAAGATCGTGATCTTAGTGAAATCGTAGAAATTCCATTTGAGATTCTTCCTGGCGAAATAGCATCAATCAGAGAGAGCGTATTCTTAGAGAGAGCTATCCTCGGAGAAAGAATTCGTGCAGCTCTTGGACTAGATATTCAGCCAGCAAGAGAGCACATCTCAATCACAACAGGTATTGACGAAATCGTAAAGGGCGAAAACTACTATAAGGCTCCACTGATCAACATCATCAAGTTTGCATGTCATCAGTGCCCAGAGAAGCTCATCAAGGTTACTGACATGTGTCAGGGTTGTATTGCTCACCCATGTACTGAAGTCTGTCCTAAGAATGCTGTTGATATTATCAACGGTAAATCTTTCATCGACCAGGACAATTGTATCAAGTGTGGAAGATGCGTAACTGCCTGTCCATACAATGCTATCATCAAGATGGAAAGACCATGTGCTGCTGTATGCGGAATGGATGCAATCAGCTCAGACGAATACGGTCGCGCAGACATAGACGAAGATAAGTGCGTAGGATGCGGAATGTGTCTAACACACTGCCCATTTGGTGCTATCGTAGATAAGGCACAGCTATTCCAGACTATTACAGCAATCAAAAGCGATACACCAGTATATGCTGCAGTTGCACCTGCTGTTGCGGGACAGTTCGGAAACGGTATCACAATGGAACAACTAAAGGTTGCTCTTAGAGAGCTTGGCTTTACAGATGTACTTGATGTAGCTGTAGGTGCTGACCTTTGTACAATTCAGGAGGCTCACGACTTCCTAGAGAACGTTCCAGCAGAGATTCCTTTCCTTGCAACATCATGCTGCCCATCATGGTCAGGCATGGCAGAAAAGCTATTCCCAGAGCTACAGGGACACATCTCAATGGCTCTTACACCTATGACACTAACAGGTATGGTTCTTAAGGAGCAGCACCCAGGATGTAAGGTTGCATTCATCGGACCATGCGCTGCTAAGAAGATTGAGGCAACAAGAGAAAATATCAGACCATATATCGACTTCGTTCTTACATTCGAGGAAGTAATCGGAATGTTCGACTCAAGAGGAATCGATCCTAAGAAGGTAGAGGTTGACGAAAATGAAACAGCAACCGGAAGCTCAGCAGGAAGAAACTTCGCCGTAAGCGGTGGTGTAGCTAACGCTGTAGTTCAGGTAATTTCTAGGCTAGAGCCAGAAAGAGAAATGAAGATTGCAAACGCTGACGGTCTCGCAAACTGCCGTAAGCTTCTTCAGGCTGCTAAGCAAGGTAAGTACGATGGATACCTACTTGAGGGAATGGGTTGCCCAGGCGGATGCGTCGGTGGTGCTGGAACAATGATTTCTCTAACAAAGGGTAACAACGCAGTTGCTAAGACAACTAAGGAAGCTCCGTACGAGAATCCACTAGATAGTGAATACTCAGATTACCTAAGAATCGTTGAGGAAAATCAGGGTACTGATAGCGAATCAGCTAAATAGAAATTCACATTAAGATAACAAAAAATCGGTGCTGCAAGGCACCGATTTTGTTTTGCTCATATTTTAGGACTACTCTGTAACACCTAGATATTTCTTGAGATGCTCTATGTATTCATCTCCTGTATGGCTTAAGCTTACACCCTTTTTCTTGATATATCCAATCTCCATAACGCTGTTCGGATTTTGCTTATCCTCGTAAGGAACAGCTATATAGTCATCTCCATTTAGTTCCTCGCAAATGATTCCTGAACAAAGCGTGTAACCGTTTAGGCCTATCATTAGATTCAGCATGGTTGCACGGTCGTTAGCTTTGATGGTTCTAGGATACTCGTTTGTTGTTAGAATTTCCTCAGCAAAGTAGAACGAGCTGTTCTCCCCCTGCTCAAAAGAAAGGCAAGGATAGTCCTTTAGCTGGTCGAAGTTAATCGACTTTTCATTGGCTAGGGGATGACCCTTCCACAGATATACGAAGGCATCGCAGTCTATGAGCTTGGTAAAGCTTATATTTGAGGCATTAAGTAGCTTCATCAAAGCCTTGCGATTAAAGTCACTCATATAAAGGAGTCCTATCTCACTTCTGAGATTAGCAACATCAGAGATAACAGTTCTAGTTTGAGTCTCTCGAATTGCAAACTCATATTCTGCCGTATCAAAGCTCTTTACCATCTCTACAAATGCCTTTATCGCAAAAGAATAGTGCTGAGTCGAAACGCCAAACTTCTTCTTTATCTTTGCGCCATCGCCGTACTTTTCCATCAAGGTCTCGTAGCTACCATAGACCTCCTTTGCGTACATCAAAAATTCTACGCCATCAGGTGTTAGGCTCACGCCCTTACCACTACGATTAAATAGGCTAAAGCCAAGCTCCTTCTCTAGCTCTTTGATTGCACCCGTCAAAGATGGCTGGGCCACATAAAGCTGCTCAGCAGCCTTGTTCATGGAGCCACATTCAACTATTTTTATAACATAGTTTATCTGTGTCAGCGTCATTGTACTTCTCCTGACTTTTCTAGTTTCTTGGCCTCGCGCCAAGCTATGAATCTATCAAATTCTTTCTTCAATAGGGCTGCCATCGGAACCGCTGTTAGCATTCCTAAAAGTCCTCCAAGTGATGCTCCTATCAAAAGAGCTATAATTACAAGTATAGGATTTACCGAAATACTGTTTGATAATAGCTTAGGATTTATAAAGTTTCCATCTAGTCCCTGGATAACCAAAACCACAATAAGTCCGATTACCATCTTTTTGAAGTCCCCATCAACTATGCAAGCTAGGGTTGTTCCGCCATAGGCAAATATTGGTCCTACATAAGGGATTAGGTTTCCAATTCCCGTTAGGATACCTATTAAGATGCTGTATTTTACATTTACTATTGAAAGTCCTACACTAACTAGTACAGCCATTACACAGGCATCTAGGAACTGGCCTTTGATATAGCCTGAGAAACAGTAGTCTGCATCCTTAAGGAAAGTTGATACGGCACCATAGCTGCGGTTTCCTAGCAGTGCTCCCGCAACCTTCTGCCAGTATTTTTTCAGATTATCTAAGTCGATAAGCACATATATTGATAGAACCATAGCGATTAAGAACTTTGATATTGCGCTTCCTACATTTGATACAAACGAGAAGGCACCGCTTGCGATACTTGTAGTGCTGTCATTTATCCAGCTAATCAGCTTATGCTGATACTCGCTTAGATTTGCAGACTTGATGCCAAACTGATCAAGCTTGCTCGTTACAGCTTTGATGAACTCCTTGCCTGAGTTTAGAAGCGAAAGCGCTATGTTCTTGAGGCTATCGGTATCAGCTAATTGTATTTCTTTAGCAATAGATGATATGATTGCAGATAGAATCAGGAAAATGCATCCTGCAACTATAAGGTATGTAATCAAGACTGATAAGCTTCTAAATGATAGCTTGTCTTTCTTGCTTTTTAAAATGATTCCAAAGCTTTTGTAAAGTATCTTTTCTATACGGTTTACAATTGGATTTAGCAGATAAACTATTGCAAGTCCGACTATAAATGGTGAAATCAGCGAGAAAAATGTCGAAATAAAACTCATTCCCTTTGGCACTATCACGCCGATATTAAGCAGCAAAAAGAGCATAACTAAGATGCTAAATGCTCCAAGTAGTACATACAAAAGTATCTGTTGATATTTTTCATTTCTATCAGGTAACTTCATTAATCCCTCCCATTAACTGTAGTTTAATTTACTACAGAAATAATCTATCACACTTCAGCAGTCTTTTCAATCAAGGCAAAGTTTGCTGCTCTTTTGGTATAGTTTGTTTCTAACATTCTTACGTGAGATAGGAACGCCTCATCATCAAAATACTTTGCTCCACTGTGGCATTTTATAACGCAGGCCTGACATTTGATGCATGGCCCTGTAATCGTCATATAATCTGAAGAAATACTAGCTACTGGACAGGCTTTGACGCAGACTCCGCAGCCATCACATAAGGCTTCTACCGTCTTTGGCACCGCCTTTAGGAATTTTGCAGGCTGCATATCCTCACCTAGTGGAATATAGTAAGGCTTTACTTCGGATTCAGCAAGTATATTTCTTTGTTCTATGCTATTTGCTTCCGATTTTGATAGCCACTGCGCTATGCTTAATGCAAATTTTTCTATTTCAGCTATATCATCATTGTCTGGTCTTGCCGTTCCTATTACTTTGGAGAAGTGATGCTGACAGGCAAATGAAGCTGCTGCAAAGACATCAAATCCGTTTTGATATAGCTCTAGCGATAGCTCAGTCAAAGAGCTGTCAAAGCTTCTGTTTCCGAATGTGGTAACAGCAACTGCCTTTGTGGCATTCCCCTTAAAACCATTCTGAAGAAAAGCCAGGAGCTTGTTTGGAACTCTTCCAGCGTAGGTTGGCATACCGAAAATCACAAGTGCATCTTCATCGAAGCTGTACTGCGCGTTTCTCATCTCAGGTGATGTGAAGTCAATTGCGTATGCTTCAGCGTCTAGCTCACCAGCTAACTTTGTTCCGATGAGCTTTACTACTTTTTCCGTATTTCCGCCTGGGCTAAAATAAACTAGATATATTTTTTTTATGTCCATAGTTTCCACCTTCTCCTGAGGTTTTACTTTATCTTTAGTCCTCTTAGATATTCCTTTTGCTCAGGGCTTATTCTATAGCTTTCTATCGCCTTTTGTATGGTCTTATTATGAGTCCATTTTGATAGTCTATTATTTTCTAGATAAACTATTGCACTCTCCCACTGCTTGGCAAGGGCAGTTGCAAAGAACCAGGCTATCATCATGTTAAGATAGTATTCCTCGCTTTTAACACTAGCTGGAAGCTCAAAATATTCCTCCTTAAATTCATCATCGAGGAAATAGCTCATCAGCATCTCCATGCCAAATCTACTTGTATAAAGATGTTCCGATCTAATCCATGACCTGATACAAGCGAGAAAGCGCTCTTTATCCTTTGCTAAAACCTTAGGATTCATAATATCGCAGCTTGCCCAGTTATCGACATAAGGAAGAAATTCCTCAAGTCTAAAAAGACAATCCTCCTGAGACTTCATATTTGAAATTACGATTCCGTGCAAAGTATTCTCTTCAAGGTATTTGTGAGGAAGGTCAGAGAGCCAGTCTCCTAAATCCTCAGTTCTAAGCTCCTTTTCGAGCTTCCTGAGCGCAGGAACTCTAACGCCGATCACAAGGCTTTCGTCGACGTTTGGAATTAGCTTTGAATTAAAGACCTTATATTCCTCATCCTTTAGATCCATAAGTCTATTTCTGATATCTTCAGCGGTAGTCATGAAACTCTCCTTTTATATCAGCCTTGTCGTCCACTCTGAAAGGTCCCAAATTTCCGTGGCAAGTCCTTCGTAGAACTCAGGCTCGTGGCATACCATCAAAATACTGCCATTATATTCCTGAAGTGCGCGCTTTAGCTCTTTCTTTGCTGCAACATCAAGGTGATTTGTCGGCTCGTCTAGCACAAGTAGGTTGGAAGGTCTGTTAATCAGCTTGCAAAGCCTTACCTTTGCCTGCTCTCCTCCTGAGAGGACTTTTACCTTACTCTCTATGTGCTTTGTTGTAAGACCACACTTTGCTAAAGCAAGTCTTACCTCAAACTGAGTCCATGCCTGAAAATCCTGCCAGATTTCGTCTATACAGGTCTTTTCTCCATCACCAGAGCTTTCCTGCTCGAAGTAGCCAAGTTCGATAGAATCGCCCATTTTAGCCTCTCCAGACACCGCTGGTATCAGGCCAAGAAGGCTCTTAAGCAAAGTAGTCTTTCCGATGCCATTTGCACCCTCGATTACTATCTTCTGCTTACGCTCCATGTATAGATTCAAAGGCTTACTGAGCGGTTCATCGTAGCCTATGACTAGGTCTTTAGTCTCAAATATAACCTTGCCGCTGATTTTGCTCTCCTTAAAATCAAACTCAGGCTCAGGTGCCTCAGTCGGTCTTGAAATCAGCTCCATATTATCCAGTTTCTTCTGCCTAGACATCGCCATATTCCTAGTCGCAACTCTGCTCTTGTTTCTGGCAACGAAGTCCTTAAGCTCTGCGATTTCTGCCTGCTGTCTCTTGTAGGCAGCCTCCTGCTGTTCCTGCTTAACCTTGAATACCTCCATGAACTTATCGTAGTCTCCGACATATCTATCGAGATTCTTGTTATGCATGTGGTAGATAAGGTTTACAACACTATTCAGAAACGGTATATCGTGGCTTATGAGGATGAAAGCATTCTCATATGACTCAAGATATCTTCTCAGCCATTCGATATGCTCCCTGTCGAGATGGTTTGTAGGCTCGTCGAGCAAAAGGATATCTGGCTTTGATAAAAGTAGTTTCGCAAGAAGCACCTTGGTTCTCTGTCCACCAGAAAGCGCAGAAACATCGGTATCAAGACCTAGCTCCATAAGTCCAAGAGCCCTTGCTACCTCGTCCACCTTGACATCTATGCTGTAGAAGTCGTGCGCCATCAAAAGCTCCTGAAGAACGCTAGCTTCCTCCATCATCTCATCCATCTTATCAGGGTCAGCGCTTCCCATCTGCTCATAAAGCTCATTCATCTGCTTTTCCATATCAAAGAGTGAGTCAAAGGCCCCTGCTAGCGCCTCTCTGATGGTCATGCCCTTCTTGAGCACAGCATGCTGATCCATATAGCCTACGCTCACATTCTTGGACCACTGCACCGTTCCCTCATCTGGCATAAGTTTGCCCGTGATTATGTTCATAAAAGTCGACTTTCCCTCGCCGTTTGCTCCTATGAGGCCTATATGCTCGCCCTTGAGAAGTCTGAAGGAAACGTCGTTAAATATAGCTCTATCGCCAAAGCCATGCGATAGGTTTTTCACTGTCATAATGCTCATCTGGCATCTCCTAACTGTTAGCTGTTTTTATAAACGATACCATATAAATGGCAAATTTTCAAGATTTATGGCTGCACAGACATCCAAAGGCTCATATGTTTTACAACAAAAAACAGCCTTTTGGCTGCCTTTTGATATTTTCTATTTCTTTCTCCTAATAATTGAACTCCTCTGCAAGCTTAGTTTTTTGAATTAGGTTTTTATATACCTTTGATTTATTCATTAGTTCATCATGTGTGCCTGAAGTTTCAACAACACCATTATCTATTACAACAATCTTGTTAACATTTTCTATGGATTTCAACCTATGAGATATTATAATTACAGTCTTATTTTTAATCAGCTTGTTTAGGCTCTCTTGAATCTTCTTCTCGTTATCAACATCAAGACTAGCTGAAATCTCATCTAAAATCAGTATTGGTGCATCCTTGAGGAATGCCCTTGCAATCGAGAGCCTCTGCCTCTCACCACCAGAAAGCTCTGCGCCATTTTCACCTATAGCAGTATCAAAGCCTTCAGGAAGCCTTTCAATAAAGTCCATGCAATTAGCAAGCTCGGCAGCCTTCCTTACCTCTTCATTGCTTGCATCTTCTCTTCCAAGTCTGATGTTTTCCATAACACTTGTATTAAATAAGGTCACATCCTGAAATACAATTGAAACATCCTTGAATAAAGAATCCGTCGATATATCTTTGATGTCTTTTCCATCTATCAAGATACTTCCACCATCGTAGTCGTATAATCTTGATATCAATCTCAAAATGGATGTTTTTCCAGAGCCAGATGCACCTACAAGAGCAGTAACCTCGCCCTGATTTGCTGTAAAACTCACGTCTTTTAATACCTGTGTGTCATTGTCGTACGCAAATGATACATTTTTAAACTCAATGTTGAAGTTAGAAAGCTTAACATCCTTACCATTCTGCAATACAGCATTCTTAATCTCTTTTATGCGTCTTACTGCTGGCTCAATATAGTACATTTCGAGGATACCTTCTTTTGATATATCAAAGATTTCCTTGACCTTTATGGCAGCTATAATGTAGAGCACGAGGTATAACAAAGAAATTTCACCACGCATGAGAAGTTCTATTCCGACAAGTATTACCACTGCTACACTGATATATGCAAAAAGTGTAGATATCGCAACAAGAACCATCGACATCATCTCGACATTGAAGTGAATTTTCTCACTTTCCTCCATCTTTTTATAGAGATTTTCCTTAACATTCTTAGATTGATTAAAGCTGCTTATTTCTTGCTGCAGCTCAATGGTCTCCTGAAACAGCTCAGAGTTTTCTCTCAAAACCTTGTAGTACTTACTGTTAGCTGTGATTTCTTTCTTCTTGCTCAACGGAATTACTATAAAGCTCACAAGTGTAGGAATTATTGTTGCAAGTCCAAGCTTCCAGTTTCCAATTACAAGCATTAGACCCATAATAGGAAAGAAAATCCACATACCGACAACCTTAGGTATTGAATGGCTCAAGGCATGTTCAATCGAATTCACATCGACCATGATGGTTTGAGATAAATCTGATAGATCATGCTTTGAAAAGTAAGCAAGTGGTAAGTCTGCAAGATTCTCAGCGATATCTGTTCTCAACTTTGCAGACTCCTTGTATGTAGCGTTATAAAGGCTAACATACTCTTTTGATAGGAGTAAATACATTATTATCAGTGTAGCTATTGACATGCAGATATATTGCCAAGTAGCATGCACATTCCCCAGAATCAGCTGATCGAACACTATCATTAAAATGAACATAGGTGCAAGATTTGCAAAGTAAGTAAGTGTACAATTTAAAGATGCAGTAGTAACATTTTTTGCACCCTGCTCGGATAGGGCATATCTTCTTTTAAAATAGTTTTTCATTTTACACCCTCCAATCATTTGCTGTTTCATATAGACGAAGTAGCCTGCTATATATTCCTTGCTTTTCAATCAAGGAATCATTACTTCCACGCTCGACCACCTTACCGCCTTCCAAAACTATTATTTCATCAACATTTTGAATACTACTTAGTCTATGGGCAATCATGATTACTGTTCTGTCCTTCATGAGATTCTTAAAAGCTTTTTGTAATTCGTACTCGTTATCAGCGTCTATAGAGGCACTCGCCTCATCCATTATTACTATAGGTGAGTTCTTCAAAATGGCTCTTGCAATTGCAATTCTCTGCTTTTCTCCTCCCGAAAGATAAACCCCCTTTGAGCCGATAATTGTATTTTCCTTATCCTTAAACTTAGCTAAAATCTCGTCGCAACCAGCTAAACTCAGTGCCTTCATGACATCTTCTCGATTCGCACTTTCATCTGCTATGGCAACATTGTCAAATATTGACTTTTTGAATAGCTTGCTATCTTGAAACACAAATGAAATATTGCGTATGATTGCTTCCTTAGTATATTCCTCAAGAGGGTATCCTCCTATTTTGATTGTTCCAGCATCAAGCCTATAAAATCCAGATAGCAGCTTTGCTATTGTTGATTTACCAGAACCTGAATGTCCTACGAGTGCGTAAGTTCGCTTTTCGAGAAGCGAGAACGAGAGGTTTTCGATTACTGTATTTTCTCCATATGAGAATGTCACATTTTTAAAATCTATATTATAGTTATCAAAACGTGTTCTGCTTCCATATGTCAACCTATCCTCCTGCATTTTGTCATACAAGGCTTCTAGATTATCAATTGCATATTTAGCATTGAAAATATTCATGCTCGCCCACATGATTTTCATGAAAGAAACCATTATTACACCACTGATAAAAAATATCATAATCAGCTCAACAGTAAAATTCTTAGGACTTCCCATACCTGTAATGAAAAAACTTAGCGGTATGCTGATAATTGCAATTAAACCGAGAAAAATCAATTGATATATGACATATGGTTTTTTGCAGGAAAGTGAGTAGTCATATGCATATTTCGAATAGTTTTTTATAGACTCGTCAAGAGCTTTGAATGAGTTTAGCTTTGTCCCAAAAATTTTGACAACCTGCATGCCTCTTATGTACTCTACTGTCTCTGAACTGAGCTTGTCTAGTGCCTCCTGATATACCTTCATAAACTCAGAATTACCCATCATAGCTTTTAGTATTAGAGCACTTACAAGGGTCAAAATAACTATGATTATCCCTACTCTAATGCTTACCGAGAAGGCTAGAACTATTGCAAGTATAGGTGTCAAAAATGCCTGCGAGTTATCAGGGATCATGTGCGCAACAGCAGTATGTGTCATCGCTGCGTTATCATCTATTGTTTTTCTAATCTGACCTGACGGATTAGTATCAAAGAATCTGAAGCTCGAATCTGTTAGGCCATCGATTCCTCTTTTTCTAAGATTGGTCTCTAACCTAAAAGCTAGCTTGTGTGAGGCTAACCCAGAGATTAGGTATAATATAGCCGCTAAAGTCAAATAGATTACAATCTTTATTGCATAAACGCTTGCATTTTCAAGGTTGTCTTTGACTATAACTTCATCAAAGAATTTATATATGTAATGGTATCCAAGCACCATAATAAATGCCGAAATAGCAGATATTAGGACTGCTAAATAACCAAACACCCTATACTCGGGTACGTATCTAAACGATTTCTTATATATGTCCATATCAATTCTCCTTTCCTTCTTTAAATATACTGAGAAACATCCTCTCTAGAAAATGTCTGTTTTTTGTGAAGTTATCTCTAGCTCCTAAAATATTAGATGCAAGGATAAGTGCATTCATTACATCAGTAGAAACATTAAATATGTTTACATCAAATGACCACCCTAATTCATCACCCATGTCCGTGCTAAACCTATCGCTAGTCAGCTCCTGAAGCTCCTGCATCATTTTCTCTAGCTCAGGATTTCTTTTCTTTGCAATAAGAAACTCAACATAAAGTGGCATATAAGGGTTATCATCTATGATTTTATCAACAAATTGCTTTGCTATAAATTCCATTTCGTGACCCTTTTTACACTCATCCATATGCTCTTTTATAATTGTTTTTCTATATTCAATTCCTGAGATCATAATGTCTTTAAAAATCTCGTTGACGTTTTTATAATAGTGGTAGACACCACCTTTTGATAAACTAGTACCAGCAATAATCTCTTCCATCGTTGCATTTTCCAGACCTTTTTGGGTTATTACATCGACAGCAGAATTCATAATTTCATTTTTTCTTTCAGACTCACTAAGTCTACGTGCAGCACACATATGAATACCTCCTATTTTAACCGACGCGTCCGTCGGTATCTTTATTATACATAAGTTAGTTATATCTAACAAGTGGTTTTTTAATTTTTTCAATCTATATTTTAGTGCATCCTTAGTTTGAGACATCAAAAAAGCACCTACTATGTAGATGCTTTCCCTTAATAATGCTATTTCCCCTTAAATTATCACCACTTTTAGGTTTTTACTTCTTTATATAAAATATCGCTACCTTCTAATGAACTCACTTTAGTACTCAGAGCATCCTTAAACTCACCCATTTTAGCTAAAATATACTTGCAAGCCTCTTCAAATATCTCAAAATTCTCCATCAGCCCTTTTTAAACGACCCTCCACCTCTATATGTATTTACAACACTGGTAAATTTCTGCCCACATTTAGGACATTCAATGACATGGTAGATAATGTCATCTACCCAGTACCCATCACGCTTATAACCATCTACAGGGCAGGTGCCATCTACTAGCAGAAAACCGTCTTTTTCTATCAGCTTTCCAATGTAAGCCATAGTTTTTTCATAGTCTTTCGGAGACTTAAAGTCTTGAACTAAAGTAATTTTCTCACAACAATTACACATTTTCTGCCTCCAATACCGGGTTAATCTTCATAATGATACCATTCAAAAATAAATTTCTCCGGATGTAGCCTAATATACTCTATTATCTCATCCTCACCTGTTTGTACACAAACAAGAGTATCCGCCTTAGCTAACAACGCATCAAATCTTTTATCTCTCGAAAACTTATATACCAATATATAACGTTCATCTTCATCAAATGGAAGATTTCCCCCTAAATAGTCTATCAATTTTTGCAAATTATCAGCGTCCATTGTCAACTACGCTGACCATAATCACTCGGAATTCCGAGAGATTATTAATATTTAATTATATTTAGATGCTATCATATGTAAAAAATTCTGTCAATATCGTGGACCCTCGGTGCTTCGAAATGCTTTTTAGACACTCGTCTATATAAACAGATTGCATTTTTCTTTGCATAGAAATTTATTATTATATTCTATAAGCACAAATTCTTGGGAACAGCGTAAGTTGGGGGATGTGTTTAAATATGAGCAACCCCAGACGTATATTGTAGAAAATACTGAGTATGATGATAAAAATAAAATCCCTGTTTTGACTGCAGGTCAAAGCTTTATTTTAGGATATACTGATGAACATTTTGGCATAAAAGAAGCAAATCAGAGAAACCCAGTAATTATATTTGATGACTTTACAACATCATCACACTATGTGGATTTTCCGTTCAAAGTCAAGAGTTCTGCTATAAAACTTCTTACTTTAAGCACCACGAAAGATAATGTGTATTGTGCTTATAATGTTCTAAAAAATATCAGTTACTTACCTGTTAGTCATGAGCGTCATTGGATTTCAACGTTTACTAAATTTGATATACTGTTGCCGAAATCTGTTGATGAACAGGAACTTATAGGAGAATATTTTAAGCTCCTAGATAAGCTTATCACTCTTCATCAGCGTAAATCACAATATTATATAAGGAGGATAAGAAAGTAATGCTTAATGATACAAAAAATACCGATTTATTTCACGAATATTATTCCCAATGGATAGACGTATATAAATCTGGCGCAATCCGTAAAGTTACAATGGACAAATATATTTTGACAAGCACATGGGTAAAAAAATTAATCCCTGAATTGAAAATTAATGAAATAAATAGGCTGACCTACCAGCAACTTCTCAATGACTTTGCAGAATTTCACGAAAGACAAACAACAATGGATTTTCACCACCAACTTAAAGGTGCAATATTAGATGCTGTTGATGAGGGGCTTATTGAAAGAGATCCAACTAGAAAAGCAATTATAAAAGGGAAAATACCACGCGTAAAGAAAACAAAATATCTTAATCAATTTGAACTCCATAAGTTATTGCAAGATTTAAACTTAGCAACCGATATAAATTGGGATTGGTTTATTCTACTTGTTGCAAAAACAGGATTAAGATTCTCTGAAGCTTTAGCACTTACGCCAAGTGATTTTGATTTTCCTCATCAGTCTCTATCAATAAGCAAAACCTGGGATTACAAAGGAAATAGTGGATTCCTTCCAACTAAAAATCGTTCATCTATAAGAAAAATCCAGATTGATTGGCAGCTCATCGTACAGTTTTCTGAATTACTCAAGGGGTTACCAAAAGACGAGCCCATATTCATCAAATCGCGTGTATTTAACTCAACCGTAAATAATGCACTAGAAAGACATTGCTTACATGCTGAAATCCCAGTTATTTCAGTTCATGGACTCAGACATACACATGCCTCACTTCTACTGTTCGCAGGGGTATCAATCGCTAGTGTTGCTAGAAGACTAGGTCATTCTAGTATGACAACCACACAAAAAACATATCTTCACATTATTCATGAGCTAGAAAATAAGGATATTGATCTCGTAATGCGCTCACTTTCTAGTTTAAGTTAAAATGTCAAATGATTTACGCTGATGAAGAGTGATAAGGTTGTCAAGACTCCTAAAATATGCTCCAATAAAAGCTTGTTCTTCCTCTGATTTGGGCAAATATAAATCAATATCAAAGAAATCCTCTGCAGATATATTTAATAGTCCATGGTTTCTTGCACCTTCTGCAGCTCGTTCAGACACACCTTTATGCCATCTGTCAGTATCAAAGAAAACTGTCAAAAAATCGCTATTAGTTTTTGCTTTACCTTTTATGTTAAAAACGATGTAAAGTGTTGATAATACACCTTTTTTATACAAGTCAAGCCTCTTTACTGTACCAAACGGAAAACCATCGGAGGTACTTTTGTTATAGGCAAATTCACCATTCAAAACCAAGTAATATTTACTCACATCTCGACTTGCAACACGGTTGTTAAAGTATGTGACTTGGTCTACCAATCCATACTGGGCCGAGATAGTCAGTGGCAAAGTTGATTCATTATTTATATTCTTACGAACAACTCTATCAACAATATCCCCCAGCTTACACTGTTCCCAAGAAAAAGCCATATTCGCGAAGAATATGGCCTAATCATTAATTTTCTTTTTTCCCTAGATAGATATCAAATCCGCCACGTAGGATAAATTCCTTTAGCAGTTTTGATGTTTTTTGATTTACTTTCACCTTTGTTAGTTCCGTTTCATCTAATTTCTCAAAGTACTCCTTAGCCTTTGATTTATCAACGGTACTTTTTAGGTCATCAAACATTCCGAATTCGTTTAAATTTGCTTCTTCTGGATGTTTTTCAATCATATTTTTCAATTTTGTTTCATCAACACCTAAGGCTTTTACTAGCTTTTGGATTTGCGTATCCTTATCCTTAGTCTTGTACTTTACAATCTGCTCTCTGAAAGATAGAGATATATCCTTAACCTCTCCCCTCTCAATATCATGTAAGAAAATATTTGCATATTTCTGATCTTCTTGGCTTAGCGTAGCAAAAGTCTTATGCAACTGTTCCTTTGCTTGCTGAACTTGGTAGTTAGAATTATCGTCTGTTTGGAGAAGCTTAAGATATTTTTCAAACCTTGAATTCATATAGTCAGCATCAATCTTATCTGTATCAATTTCTGTGATATATCCCTTTATATCATATGTACCTTGAGGATTAGAATTACCATCTGGGTCGATTAATTCTTTATATCTTTGTACCAATATTAAGTATGTGTTTTCATCAAGTTCTAATGAAACAGTATACCCACGACCATCTTCATCTGTAAATTCATATTCTTTTTTACTAAAAGTCATGCCCTGTATATTTGCTGCATCAATATGCTTTTTCAACTCATTGAAAAGCTGAGAGAACTTTCTTTTCTCAGCTACATCATCAGGAAGCTTTTCAAAATCCACGATGCCAGCATTATGAAATAGATATTTTATATCACTAAAAATCTCGTTAACCTTTTCTAGGTTACGATTTAGCTTATTCACAAATAAACCTAATGGCTTATCACCTGAATAAAGCTTTACTGCCGCATCTATGTTTCTTTCCATTGTATGAGGCTTTCTATAGTACTTTATAGTTCCGAAAGGTTTCAAATCTTCACGGCATAGACGATTTGTTCTAGAAAATGCTTGAATAAGGTTTTCATATTCTATTATCTTATCAAGGTATAGTGTATTAATCCACTTTGAATCAAATCCAGTAAGCATCTGATTAACGACAATTAAGAGATCGATTTGTTTTTCTGGTGTAGTTCCCACTCTCTGATATGGTGTCTTATGTGCAAGCCTTGCTGATATATCCTTCTTCATCTTGGGCCAAGTTGCCAAACTGAACTGATCTGCTTGAAAGAAATTGACATTATAGTCCTCTATGATTTCCACTAATCCATCTTCTTTAAAAGCAAATCCTTCTTCGTTATCTATGCTAGGATCAAATAAGGCTGTAACTTTTAAATTGATATCTGCTTTTTTAAATAGTCTATAGTAGTCTATTGCTTCCGGAATGCTATTAGTCGCAAAGATTCCATGGAGTTTATTTCCCCTACTTAGAGTTGTCCAATTTTCAACGATATCCTCAACAACCTTACTTTTGTGCTCTTCTCCCGTATACTGAGCCATAGGTATATAGTCTTCTATACCTTTTCTATATTTACCACTTGAATCAAATGAGCCAGCCATAGGAACATCGTTCATATAGTGATAATATATCTTTGATTTTTCGCTATTTTTAATTGCCTCGTCTTCTGTTTTTGCTTTAGCTTTATCCAATGCTACAGCTTTTCTAAGGTCCTTGTCTCTATAAGTTAGTATTTTATATGGATCAAAACCCAGAACATTCTTATCTCTTATTCCATCTGCGATACTGTAGCGATGTAATTCATTGCCAAAAATATCTGATGTTGTATTCAACTTCTTTTGATTTTCATCTTGTATTGGAGTCCCCGTAAACCCAAAGAATATAGCCTTTGGGAAGGTTTCTTTGATGCTTGTAAGCATTTCTCCAAATGTTGATCTATGGCATTCATCTACAATAAATACTATTCGTTTAGTATTCATTCTCTTAATATCGGCATCCTTAAGTCCATCATTTTCCTTGTTGATATTGCTCATTTTTTGAATAGATGTGACAATCAAGGTATTAGAAGGATTATCACTCTTTAATTTACTAACAAGTACGGATGTATCCTCAGTCTCCTGTACTTCCTCGTTTTCTTCTGCGAAGCCTCTATATTCTTTTAACGACTGAGTACCAAGCTCAATTCTGTCCATTAGAAAAACCACTTTATCAGCGTCTTTAGAACTTGCAATTAGTTGCGCTGACTTAAAGCTTGTCATAGTTTTTCCAGATCCCGTTGTATGCCAAATATATCCACCGAGTTGGTTTTTATCATCCCACTGAATCTTAGAAACCTTATCGGATATTGCATTCGCAGCATAGTATTGATAACTACGTAAAACCTTTAATACTCCATCCGCATTATCTGCTACTGTGTAAAAACCTATTAGTTGATGTGCCATTGGAATAGATAGTAAAGTTGAAGCTATGACATTCCAATCATTAATAGGCTCATTGTTAAAATCCGCCCAGTGGAAATAGAAATCTGAGTTGAATTTATTCTCGGGTCCTGGATTTGCAAAGTACTTGGTCTCATTTGGTTCCATTGCAACAAAAATCTGTACTAAAGAAAATAATCCAGTAAATACACCTTCATACGAATATTTTTCTATTTGATTAGTCGCCTGTGAAACTGGTATACCTGACCTTTTTAACTCTATGTGAACAACTGGCATACCATTGATCAAAAGCATCAAATCCCCTCTACGATCATTTAGCACTTTTGATTTAGCATTAAAAACAGGCTGACGCGCAATCTGATAGCGACTTTCTCCAGCAGCAATTTCACGCCTGTTATATATTTTAAGGCTTACTTCCTTACCTAGGTGATTTACATCATCTGGATTATCTCTTTTAATAGAAACGCTACCACCATTAATGAACCCACTAAGCCTAAGTGGAGTTCTTAAAGAAATAACTTGATCTAAAACTTGCTTCATTTCGCTATCAGTTAAAGGATAATCATTTAACCTATCTATGCCTCTGTTGTTTTCATATAGGATGTTAGCCCAATTTCTTAGCAAATCATCTTCCGTTGGATTTTTCAGTATAGTATTCTCCCAACCATGCTCTACTAAAACTTTAATCAGAGCCTCTTCAAAGTCAGCTTCTTTACTAAATATCATCGGTTTTCCTCCGCAAAATTATACAAACATGTTATCCAACATGGATTTTTTTATATTTTTTAATTTATCTAGCTTACGCTGATGAAGAGTGATAAGGTTGTCAAGGTTGCGGAAATATGTTCCGATTACCTTCTGTTCATTTAATTTTGGTATCCAAGTTTCGAGTCCTGAGAACTCTGTACGATTTATAATCTGCATTGTTCCAGCTGCTGCCGACTTCCTCATTTGAGCAGACCATATCTCACTTTCTATCAAAAGAAAATAAGGCTCATATTTATTTTCGTTTGGCGTCAATCCATTAATCTGCTGATTGAAACTGCCCGTATTTCCAAGCATTGTGTTCTTTCCGATACTCGCAATGCATGTTACGAGTATGGTATTTTTCGGAACAACACGTCCAACCTGTTGACCTAATTCGCTCAACTTTCTTGCACTTTTAAATGTTATGTTCTCGCTTATATCCGTCGGAGTAACCCATATGATTCCATCATCTGAATAGTAGTCGGGAATAGATGTTGATGGTGTGCTACCAGTCGTAATTGTTCCTATATCCCCCAGCTTACGCTGTTCCCAAGCATCAGTAAATCCCTTAAATCTTATTTCAGGAACAACTTCACCATCTTTAGGGAACATTTTATCAAGCATAGATTTTTTTACATTTTTCAATCGTTCTAACTTACGCTGATGAAGAGTGATAAGGTTGTCGAAGCGCTTAATATACATTCCAATTGCTTTTTGTTCATCATAACTTGTAAAAGGAATTTTTACTGTTTTCATTCCCTCTACATCAACACTACGACCATCTCGGATTCCATATACATGAGGTTTTAAGTCAATATCGATAAATTTTTTTGAACGAAAATACGAATAATAAAATCTTGAATCTGTATTTTCACCATGAAATGTATGGTAAGCAGGACTTATTATTCCAATGTTTGTTGCCATTTCCAAACCACCTTCAAAGGAACGAAGATGGACGATAAAATCCCCTTCATTTACCATCTTATAATTAGATAAATTTGCTTTGTCATATAACAAACTGCGTTCAGATTCATCTCTTCGTATTGTGCCACAACCTTGAATAATCATAAGAGCGGGTAACTCCTCGTGGTTCTTCACAGAGTATTCTTCGAATATCTCTCCCAACTTACGCTGTTCCCAAGCATCTGTAAAACCTTTGAATCTCAACTTAGGAGTTTTTCTGTTTTCTGTCATATTAATTACCCCCAAGTAGTTTCTTTAGCTCCTTAAGTCCAAGAAGATCCTCCTCAGAACCCTCTATATCATCAAGCATATCTCTTAGAGCTTTTTCAGTTTCGGCGATTTCCTTTTCAACATCTGAGAATGTTAACTCATATTTTTTCACGAGGGATTCCATCTTTGATGATAGGCTTTCAATAATTCTATTTGGTATTACATCTAGCCCTTTAACTATTGGAGTAATCCACTTATCCTTTAGTAGCTCAATTACCTCTGTGTCTGTTAGCTCTTCTATTCTTTTCTTTGTCTCATTTTCTAGTTCGGCATTAAGAGTTTTGATTTCCTTCTTCAGCTTCTTTTCTTCGTCGATTATATCTACAACTTTCTTAAGCTTTGCTAAGGTTTCCTCCTCTAATTCCTTGTTCTTTGATGCCTTTATTACCTCTGAATTTACAAAGGCGTCCCTATCCTCAGTGATGAAATCCATTTCTTTTTCATCTTCGTTAAACTCTTCTAGTAGCTCTTCGTACAGTGATTTTATATCCAAAAGACGATTTTCTTTATCGCTTAAAGCTTTCTTCTCAGCATAAAGAATTTT
Organism: Eubacterium sulci ATCC 35585; assembly: GCA_001189495.1. Classification (NCBI taxonomy): domain Bacteria; kingdom Bacillati; phylum Bacillota; class Clostridia; order Peptostreptococcales; family Anaerovoracaceae; species [Eubacterium] sulci. The sequence continues at coordinate 1,428,834 of CP012068.1, forward strand.
ATCCTGCACCAAAGAAAATGGAATTACATGACCAGCCCAACCATCCTGAACCTCAACATCTTTTCCGTCTTTCTTCTTTGATACTATATTAGGATCAACCTTTTTGGTAGCTTCAAAGCCCTCTGTCTGTATTATTTCTAAATCGACACTAACAGTACTCCATTCATCACTAAAGAGCTGGTATGCTTCATATGCATTTACAAGAGGTTTATCCTTAATTCTCCTAAAGATCTCATCGCCTATCAGTATTTCTGCCATTGAAATATTGATACTTTCGATATTTTTAATCAAGATATTCTCAAGGGCTTCATCAAATCCGTTAAAGGCATTCTTGTACTCTTCTATAAAGGCTCTCACATCTTTGTTATTTTTAATGGTCTCCTTAACATCATCTGTATTTAGACCATAATACGAGCTTCCTGTTTTGGAATATAGGTCATCTCTTAGAGTTGGAAAAGCATTCCAATACTCATTGTAATCGCTTAGTTCATTTTCTGGGATTCCACCAAACATTAGCGCATAGATATCCCAGCTCTCTGCTTTTTCTGATGAATCAACATAGCGAGGTATGTTCAAATTATAATCATTTTGTCTGATTTCATCTCTAGATACTACTTTGCTGTATTTATCGATTGACAACCTGTTTTTAAATGTATCGACAATCTTTTTAATATCAGAGTCACGCAACTTGTTGTTCTTGCCTTCTTTTATAAATCCTTTTGATGCATCAATTATCAAAACATCGTCATTCGTTCTTTTTTGCTTCAAAACCATAACAATGGTTGGTATTCCTGTACCGAAGAAGATGTTAGAAGGTAAGCCAATAATAGCATCAATTTTGTTATTCTCTATGAGGTTCTTTCTGATTTCACCTTCTTCTCCACCTCTGAAAAGCACTCCGTGTGGAAGTACAATATTCATGATTCCGTCCGGTTTTAGATGATATAGGTCATGTAGCAAAAAAGCATAATCAGCTTTGCTCTTTGGTGCGATTCCGTATCCTGCATATCTAGGATCCATTTCTTTCCCTGATGGGTTCCAGTTCTGTGAATATGGAGGGTTTGAAACAACTGCATCAACATAGAGAGGATCATAGCTTGCTATTGGGTCAGCATCATCAAAATATGGCCAATCATCCTCTAGTGTATCTCCATTTCTAGCGTATATATTACTTGGTATAATTCCACGCATAACGAGGTTCATTCTAGTCAAATTATATGTATTCTCTTTGAGCTCCTGAGCATAGTACTTTATGCCGTTTGAGTTATCCATATACTTTGATAAACTCTTACCTATATTTATGAGCAACGAGCCCGATCCACTAGTAGGGTCGTATATTTCAATCTTATCTCTATCCTTTAAATGCTCTGCAACTATCTCAGACATGAGGACTGAAACTTCGTGAGGTGTATAAAACTCGCCAGCCTTTTTCCCTGCATTTGCAGCGAAATTACTTATAAGATATTCGTAAACAAAACCTAGAACGTCATAATCCTGTTTACCATCCATAGGTATGTCTTTGATCAAGTAAATCAAATCACTTACAGCCTTTGTCTGTGACTTGGAGCTGTCTCCTAGCTTGCTAAGTCCACTTTGCAGGGTATCAAATATTTTGTTGAAGACTTTCTTATGTGATTCACTAATCAGTCTTGTAAATGCTGACAATGCAGTTCTAACATTATCAACATCAAAATCGCTTCCCATCTCAAGCCAAGTCGAGAAAAGATTTTCATATGATATAAAATAGCCTATGCTTGTCTGAATATCCTTAACTGCATCCTCATCTTCTTCTGTTAGCTCTCTTATATCAGCATCTTCATAGTCGTTTTCCTTTAGATACTTCAACTCCTTGTCAGAGAGAAACTTATAAAAAATAAATCCTAAAATGTAATCCTTGTACTCGTTTGCTTCGATTTTAGAACGCATTTTGTTTGCTGATTCCCAAATCTTTGATGCTAGCTGTTGCTTATTCATTAGACATCCTCACATATTCTTTGTAAACAATACCTCAATAACATGTTAAAAAACTTACTCTTTATCCCAGTGTTAATCTATCTACAATTATATTCTATGCTGCTGTTTAAAACAAGAAAAAGGCTCCTGCTATCTTAAGTAACAGGAGCCATGGTCTATATTCACTTTTAATTATAGAAAACCTCTTTCGCTGCAATTTTAAATTTAAATAGCGAAAAGGTCAAAATCATCATTACAGATTACATGTGACATTACAGCATACTGTCTTCCATATGGCAAATAGATAATTCACTTTTTATTCCATTAAGTTCTATAACTAGTTTAGGCTCCTCAGAAACCTCCTTTATATTTAGCGTATCCTGCTTGCATAAAACTTTATTTAGTACTCCTTTTGTGACAAATCCAAATTCATCAGTAGATGCTATATATAGTTTAGATGTGGCTGAAAGCTGATTAATATCTAGCGCTCCCTCTACATTTTTAACATATAGTTTTGCGTCTTCATTTGTATCAATTTCGATATGGCTTTTTATATTTTCCAGGGTTATTTCTTTTGACTTCCCACCAAATTCGATATTATCAAGTTCAAGGTTTTTCAGTTCAAGTATATTTGTATTGCCATTCAAATCTACTTCACCCATATATAATTGTGGGATTAGAATTTTGATTGTTAGTTCGTTCTTTGCAACTGTTTCCGATAAATTTCCAACTCTTTTGATGTCAATGTCAATTTTTCTTTTGATGTCGTCAATCTTAGTTTTTAATTCATTTTGAATATCGGAAATTGTATCGGAAAGCAAAATCACCTTAACTTTTTCGCCTTCATATGCATAAAGCTTTAGCTTATTTGCCCCCATGAAGCTAATATCAAAGTCCTTTTTGCCGTCTATATCATACTCTGTAACACTTTCATATAGATAGTCTTTTGCAAGTGTTTCATGCTCAATATCCCTGCCCATTAGTTCGTCTAAAGAAAGCTTGAATAAATCAGCAATTGCTACTAGATTTTCAATATCTGGAACGCCTAGTCCTGTTTCCCACTTCGTGATAGCCTGCCTAGAGACCCCTATTTTTTCAGCCATCATTTCTTGTGATAATTTTGCTTGTTTTCTAAGTTCTCTAATTCTCATTGATATCATAAATTTATCCTCCATTTTCGTTTTACATGCACATACCATAGCAAATAGCTATTTCCAAAACAAGCAATCTTTCTTCACATTTTAAATAAAATCGCTACTTTTCGTAGCATTTAAATCAAATAGCTCCTGCTATCTAAAGTAGCAGGAGCCTTAACGTTTATTTATTTACTTATATTTATTTAATTACTTAACTACTGATATCTTCTTCTCTTGTTGTAAACAAGTACGAGTAGTCCAAGTGCACTTAGTCCAAAGAGTGCTGTCATGCCGCTTCCGAAGCCATCACCAGTATTTGGTGTAGGAGGCTTATCCTTCTTTGGTGTAGGATTCTTGGTATTTGTTATAGTCATCTTACCATCCTGGTCAATTGCGCTATAGCTTACCTTGTAGTGCTTTGCGCCAATCTTGATAGCACCATTTGCCTCGCCAACCTCACGAACACTGTAAACATTGTCCTCTGTTGCACCAGCATCTCTAACCTCTAGGTTATCGAACTTGGTTCTCCAGTTATTAGCACCTTCTAGAACTCTGCTAGCTCCTAGAGGGTTTCCGTTCTTGTAAAGCTGAACTTCTACCTTTGATTCTCTGTCACCAACCCACTTCTTAGTAACCTCAATTTCTCTGAGCTTAACTTCTTCGTTAGTGATGACCTGATCATAAGCGCCAGAAGCGTTCTTTGTAGCCTTGTAGCTAGCTCTTATCTGCTGAGCTCCAAATGTAGCATTTGCATCATTTGCCACCCAGTTTCCATCGGTATCCATCTCTCTTACGAAGTAGATATTAGGATTTGTTGTGTCCTGAGCATCGTTTACCATGTCGTACTTGAGTAGGTCTACGAACTTGAACTTCCAGTCGTTTGCACTACTCAAAGCAACCTGGTCAATCTGTGCATATGTATTAGCACCAGAAGTCATTAATTTGTCAACCTTTGCCTGGAAGATTTCGCTCTCGCTCATTCCTGTTGTATCAAGCGCGCTTCCGTCTGCATTTGTTAGGGCAACTGCATCAAAGTTAGCTTTTGTTATTCTGAAGAGACCAACAGTAACTGATGTAACGTGGTTAGTGTTGCTGTTTTCCCACTTCTTCGATACTGTCAAGTCAACCTTGTCGTAGTTAACTGGATCTCTACCAAATACTACTGCACCGTTTGATCCGATACCACCACCACGAGGCGCGGTGTTACCTGTAACGATAACCTTAGCTACGTTTCTTGCTGCAGCCTTACCCTCATCAGAAACAATCGCCTTAAGAGCAATCTTCTCTGTTATTCCATCAAGAGTTCCTCTGTCAACAACTGGGCTAACAGTGTTTGGATATCTTGGGCTTCCGTCTGAGTTACCTAGGTAAGCTTCGTCAATCTTACCGTCTTCATACCAGTGTACAAGCCAGTTATCAAGACCATTGTTAGAAAGAATCAAAGTCTGTGTTGCTGGGTCCTGCTTATTGATTGATGCTACATCATCACCTGCTGAGCCTGTATCGTTGTTTTCTGCACCGTTACCTGCTTTGTTATCAAAGAATGATGCTCCGTTTGTAACAGCTGTTGTTGCACTTCCTGTAGGGCAGAGCCACATTCCTCCACCTATCTTAGTAGCAGTGTTACCTGTTACGAGAGTCTTACCCATCTGAAGCTTGTATGGCACGGAGGCAACATAGATACCGCCACCTTGCTTACCAGCAGAGTTGTTTGTGAACTGGCCGCCATTGATGTAAACTTCCTTGGAAGCAACATAGATACCGCCACCAACTCCGTTCTCAGCATTCGGGTCTGTAATCTGATTTGTAACAGCTGTCATAGTAGCCTCATTACCTGTGATAAGACCATCATTGATTGTAACGCTCGCTGGGAAGAAGCCTCTCCAGCGTGCTTCACCAAATCTTCTTCCATCAGCTGAAGTTAGATAGTCAACTACACCAATACCACCACCGAACGGAGCCTTGTTGCCACTGATTGTACCACCATCCATGGTTAGCTTACCTGTACCGTTTACGGCTATACCGCCACCTAGTACTGCTGCTGTATTATTAGAGATAGTACCACCCTTTAGGTTCAGAGTACCTGTTGAATAGTAGTGTGCTGGATTACTGAAGTTATTCTGCATTGTGTAGTTTGTACTATATGTTCCAACTAGTATTCCACCATATTCTGCAGTATTACCTGTGATGGTACCACCTGTCATCTCCATAGTAGAGCTTCCCTTGATACCTTCAACTCCAACAGCTGAGTTTAGACCACTGCTTCCGCCATGCTCTAGAGTGTTGTTTGAGATATCTCCTCCATTCATGAAAAATGAAGCGCCCTCTGTAATCTTAACAACATTCGTAAACTGGTTGCTCATGTAGTTATCATGAATTGATCCACCGTTCATTGTAAGCACTGCATTAGGGCCCTTTGCCGTTACAATACCTACCATTGCACTGTTTGATCTCACATTCTTGATTTCTCCACCATTAATTGTCAATTTTCCCTGGTTGTTAATTACAGCACTCTTATAGTTTGTGTCCTTAGCATTTCCATCAAGCTTGATATCCTGCCATGTAAGGCTACCGCCCTCTTTGATATCAAAGGCAATTGCACTTGATGTTCTTGTCAAAGTCACTCCGCCCTGCAGTGTAATGCTCTTACCTGCTGGCACTGTAACTGTCGCAGTTAGCTGCATGTCATTCGCTAATACTATTTCTGTCTCGCCTGAAGAGTTGTTAATCGCCTGCTGCAATTCCGCAACGCTTGTTACCGTCACGGTAGCTGCTTCAGATCTCACGCCAAAAAGGGTGAATGTTGATATAACAAGCACCAATGTCAGCAGGATTGAAACGCACGATTTTCTTTTGCTCATTTCTTAACCTCGCTTTTCTAAATAAATAATTGATTTTACAATCAAATTAATGCCTTTGCCTTATTATAACCTAAACCTTCAGCAAATTGTAAACTATTTATCATATTTTTATACAAATTTTTATTAATAAAAAGAGGACGTCAATTTCGTCCTCAAAATTTTAATTATTCTCATCCTCACCGTCTTGAATTTCATCCCTTTTCGGCAAATAATCCCTAAAATACCTAGTCTCTTTTCCCAAGTTTAACAGGTTTTCCTTATCAAGTCCGTACTTATTCAAATACTCCTTAACAAAGCCAATATATTTTTCTCCGTCTTCCTTGTTTAGCTTTTTCTCAGGTTCAAAGAAGTAAATAACATCCTTCATAGAGCCCTTTACCATCTTGTAATAATATTCCGACGGTGCATCGTAATCCTGAAGATAATAAGCGCAGTAGTACTCAGTAGATTTCTCAAGATCTATGACATAAAAAGCACCGCTGCTGTCATCAAAGCCATTGTCGCAAATTATTCTTCTAAGCTTTCCTGATTCATATGCAAGTTCAATGTAAAAAGGACCTGAAGAGCTGAGTTCAAACCTGACAAAGTACTTATCCTTCTTAAGTTCATCAAATTGCTCTCTTGTCTCAATGTCATCATCGCTATAGATGTGAATATTAAATCCATCTGCCTGAAGCTTCTTCGATATGTCACCATTCCTCGCGCACCCCGAAAGGATAGCTGTAAAAGTAAGAGCCACTATTATTAAAATCAAAGTAAGACGATGCTTACTAGCGCTTACGCTTTTACTAGTTCTATTTGATATTCTCATCATTGGAATCCCCTTTTGATATATAGATAACAATTGGACTATCCGTAAAACCAAATTGGTCTCTACCTAAGCCTTTTATTATAATATAAATATAGAGCAAAATTATGTAAAAATCAACATCTAAGAAATTTGTATAATCGAGTTATTTATTTAGTATATTTGTTTTGAGTTTTATGATACAATTATAGAACATTCAAAAGAAGGAAATGTTAAGGATTAGATTTATATTAAGAAAGGGATATTTAATGAATAAGAAGATTAGAAAAATAAGCTTGCTTTTATGCACGCTTGCGCTTGTTAATATACTCGCACTAGGAAGTGTATTTGCTAGCTACGAAGTTCCAAATTACACAAAGATTGTAGCAACAGTTGATGGTTCCGCACCTGCACCAGATTATTTGGGAAGGTTCGATTTTGAGCTTAGAGATTCAGAAGGAAATCTGATTGGCTACGATAAAAGTATTGACAGTATAGTTCCTGAACCATTTGTAAACAGATACGGCGACGGAAGTAACATTGAATTACAATTATATAATATTTTCAAGATATATATTCAATTTAAAGTTCCAGAACAAGGTCCTGGATATAGAGATTTTACATTAAAACAAATCCCTACGGGAATAGCTGATATGAAATACGACCCTAAGATATACAATATCAGATTGCATTATAGAGCAATTATCAATCCTGATGGCAGTTTCTACAAAAATGAAATCGATTATTATGAGGTAGAAGGAAAAACCTACGATGCATTTGGAAGTCTATTTACCCTAGACGAAAATGGTACTAGAGTTTTTCCTTTGGGAGCGCACCTTAATTTCCTATTCAACAACAAAACCGTCCACTACACAAGCCACACTGTAAACAAGGTTTGGAAAAATGGTTCTGAGACATCTATTCAGGCTCAGCTTTATCAAGATGGTCTAGCATACGGTGCACCAGTAGAGCTAAATGCAGCTAATGGATGGACATACACCTGGACAAACCTAGATGATAGCTATAACTGGACAGTAAAGGAATTCAGCGTCCCTGCAGGATACAAGCTCGATATAGAGACAAATGCAGATGGTTCAGTTACAACGCTGACTAATACCAAACTCGCAAGCCCAAGCATCCCGCCTGCAAATACTGTTAAGGCTAGCCCTGTAAACACAGGCGATAGCTCAGATGCTGCAGCTTGGTTCATGATGTTTAGCACATCACTGCTTTGCATCTGCTTTGTCCTATCTATCAAACTCAGAAAACAAGAAAGATAACAAGACAAATGAACATAAATCAGATAAAGTATTTAGCAGTAATATCAATGCTTTGTGACCACATAGCCTATGCATTTTTGCCATCTAGCTCTACCCTTTACATGGTAATGAGACTATTTGGTAGAATTGCAGCTCCATCCATGTGCTTTGTTTTAGCGCAAGGCTTTATACATACATCAAATCGAAAAAAATACTTTATAAGACTTCTCGTTTTCGCCCTTATATCTCAGCTACCATTTTCGTATTTCGGTTTCGGTAGCTATACCGGACCTATGGGTAATGTCATATTCACCTTGGCTTGTGCTTTTGCAATAATGGCTGTAATCGAAAATTTAAAGACTATAGGCAAAATACCAGGAGTAGTCGCTGTAGTATTGCTTCTATTCCTCTCAATGCTATCAGACTGGATAATACTAGCACCGATGTTCACTCTATCCATCTATTTCAACAAAGATAATAAGGATAGACAGGCCATAGGATATTTGCTAGTCAGCCTAGCAACCTTTGCAGCTAGCGTCTACTTCGCACTGCAACATGGCGAGCCGTGGCAATATCAAATTTGGCAGCTCGGTACAGTACTAGTAATTCCAATCATCTATGCCTATAACGGAAAGCCGGGAAGCAAGGCCGCTTTCAACAAGTGGTTCTTCTATGTCTTCTATCCAGCTCACCTAATGATACTGGGCATACTTTGCTGGGACTACTCATTTGCAATATAGCTAGCAAACTCCGGATGAAAATAAGTCAAAACTACAGCAATCAAAAATAAATATGGCGTCCAAAACTTTCTTTGGGCGCCATTTTTTTAATAATATAAGCACATATTTCAAATCCGCACTTTAATTAAATTTTATTTCTAGCACTTAATGTAAGTACTATCGGTAAAATCACTCCAGCAAGCATCATAAGTCCACCTAATATAATCAAAATTACACTTAGGGCTATGAATATAAAGTTTGTGCTATTACGCACCTGAAGTGTGAAGCTGCTATAGTCTGCATATTCTCTTCCGATTACTCTTGCTCCAAGCGTTTCTTTTCCATCTTCTGATCCTGCTTCATTCTTTGCCGAAATTGTATAGCTACCAGCTTCAGTCTCAAAAGTATATATCTTTACTCTTGTATTTCCATTTACAGTTACAGTCGACTCTCCTAGTGGGTTTGATAGCTCAACTTCCTTACCTGTTTCATCATTTACTAGCCTTGGCTTTGAAGGTGCAATACTATTGACACTGCTATTTGGACCACTGAGCCAAATGCTATAAGTGCCTTTTGCAGGAATTAGCATAGTTCCCTCACTTCTATCGCATGCTACCTCATAAATGACACCTGCTTTAAAAAAGCTAATAACTCCCATTACTCCTAGAACCAACGAAATTAATCCAATTGGTATAAGTACACAAAAAAGGTATCTCTTCTTCATCCTAATCCTCATCTTCCTTTTTACTCAATCTACGCTTATGATCTAAGCGATGCTCTTCGCTCTCTTCAAAACTCTTATCTGCCCCATGCTCATGCTTTTCCGAATCTCCAATATGCCTATGAGTATGTCCATGCTCTATCAAATGTGTATGCGTATAACCATCGTGCGTGTGCCTTATCAAATGGCTGTGAACATGGCTATGCGTTTGAACTAGCGAATCAGATACAACAAAAGCTGTTCCGATTATCATTATTATTAAAGCAATTAAGTATTTCCAAGTAAGCTCATCCCCAAGCAAGGCAAAGGCAAAAGCCGCCCCTATAAACGGTGCAATGGCGTAAAACGCACTAGTCTTAGCCGCCCCTAAATATCTCTGTGCTCTAATATATGTAAAAATGCTAAGTCCATAAGCAATAAAGCCTAGCACTCCTGCAAAGAAAACATACTTTATCTCTGGCAAGCTCTCTCCCATTAATATAGCTACTATGAAAGATCCTGTGCCTGAGCCAAGTCCTTTTATTGTTACAATCTCATATGTACTCTTATCCGAAATGCTTCGCGTACAGTTATTTTCCATTCCCCAACAAAGTGTTGCGAGTAAGACGAAAATTGATCCATACGAGAAACTAAATTCACTCTCTCCGTCTACTGATAGGATTATGCTAGAAACTGTTATCAGCGCTATCGCCATCCATAGTTTTCTTGAAACCTTTTCTTTGAAAAGTAGAAGCGCAATCATGGCTGTTGCAACAATCTCGAAGTTTCCAAGAAGCGAAGCATCTGAAGCATGTCCCAGCCTTATTCCAATCATCAGGAATATAGGAGCAGCGATATCAAGGATAATCATTCCCAGAGTATAAGGCAAATCCTTTTTCTCTAGCTTCTCCTCCTTAACTCTATTTCTATTAAATAAGTACATGGTACCAACGCCTATACCTGCACCAAAGTATAAAAACGAAGCCATAAAAACTGAAGGAACATGATCTAGCAAGAGTTTAGATATAGGAGTATTAATCGCATAAAAAACAGCAGCTAAAACCGCATATATAACTGCCCCAAGCTTCTTATCCTTCAAATACTCCTCCATTTCCTAGCACATACGCGCTTCGTCAAAGCTTACTAACTTCCAATTTTCCTTTCCAATTATATATGATTTTGAGCATAGAGTCGACCCCTAAAACGCGCTGATATCTTCTCTTTTTCTACGCTTTCAACAGTCTGCATCGGACTTTATCATAAACAAATATACCTTTGTTTAGTGAGGATCTTTATTATAGAAAAACCATCCCCACGTTGAACGTGGGGTTTTTCACATTCGGGCATAGCCCTTGCTCCTCGCTACGCGTCCAACGCGTAAACGCTTCTGCCAACTGCGTTCACTTAGTTTACTTTTTCTTTTTACTTAAATATCCAACTTCGGCTATACTTAATTGATCTCCCAACTTATCTTCTTCAAGTTGATTTCTTATGTACTCCGCAATTCGGCTCGTGTTTTTTCCAACCGTATCTACATAATATCCTTTGCACCAAAACGACCTATTTTTATATTTATATTTTAGTTCGCCGAATTGCTCATATATTAGCGTACTGCTTTTACCTTTTAAGTACCCTACAAAGCCTGAAACTGCCATTTTGGGTGGTATTTCAACCAGCATATGTATATGGTCAGGACATACCTCAGCTTCGATAATATTTATCCCTTTCCATTCACACAGTTGTCTTAAAATCTTTCCTATTGCTACTTTTTTCTGTCCATAAAACACTTTTCTTCTGTACTTTGGTGCAAATACTATATGGTATTTGCAATTCCATTTCGAATGCGATAGACTATTTATGTCGTTAAGACCCATGATCTCCTCCTCCTAGGATTTTGCAGTTGGCAGACCGCAATTATATCCTAACGGAGAGAGGATTTCTGGTCAAACGCGTAGCGTACACTGAACCCCACGTCCAACGCGGGGTTTTCTTATTACAAAAAGCACTCCGAACATATCGAAGTGCTTTGATTTACATTTACTTCTTCCTTTCGCCTCTGCTACTAGGAAATAGTTCTACTTATTTAGCTTTCTCTTGTAGCTAACTGCTCCAAGGAGACCTGCTGAAGCAGCAAACATGCTGAGCATCATGATTAGGTTTCCTGCATCATCACCTGTGTTAGGCTTGTTTGATGTCTTTGGTGCTGTAGGATTTGCTGGTGCAACTGGTGCAACGGGTACAACTGGCACCTCATATTTGTTTGTGAACTCAATATCATTAGCTGCTGCAGCATCCTTCTGGATATCTACAGTTGCAACAAGCTTGTTATCAGCATCAGTAGTTACATCAACAATAACTGTGTACTCTGCTGCGTCATATGTGTAGTTAAGTGCATTTGTATTAAGCTCAACTACCTTGTATGTGTACTTACCAACTGCCTCAAACTTGATATCGCCAAAGTCTACATCACCTGCGCCATTTACTGAAATAACCTTCTTATCAAGTACTGAACCTGCAGGCATTGGAACATCGTTTACACCTACTGCAGTTGTTCCTACCGCGCTAAGCTCAAACTTGAACTCTTCTGCCGTAGGGGCCTGATCTCCTGTCAAAGCCTTCTTAACCTTGAAGTTTGCAGTTGTATAGTTGAATACATTCTTAAATGCTGGCTCGCTATTTACTACAGCCTTAAGTGTTCCGTTATCATTTGTTACTGTAACAGTTACTTCCTTCTCTGTAGTATCATATACCACGCCTGCTAGAGGATTTGCTCTGTTCTCTGAAACCTTGAACTTATATGTTCCTGGCTTCTTGAACTCAATCTTGTCAAATTCAAAGCTTCCGTCTGTTCCTACAGCTTCTGTAAGAGCCTGTGGCATTGTTACACCATCATATGTTTCAGTTGGAATCTGAGCTAGTGTTACCTCAAATGTATTTGCAGGTATTGTTAGAGCTGTATTATCCTGATCAACATATTCCTTGCTTCCTTTGATCTTTGCATCTACCTTCTGGTAGTTTGGCACGATTGCTGAGAATCCTGGCTGCGTTGCATTCTGAATTGAGAATGTTCCCTCAGTTGCATTTAGTGAACCTGATGTTGTATATGCTGGGTTTGGCTTAAATACATTGTTATCAAACTTATATGCCCCTGGTGCTGATGTCTGAACTAGACGATAGTCGCCTCTTGATAGGCCTGTGATAACAGCTTCTCCACTTGCATTTGACTTTGCGATTGCCTTACGGCCTCTGATGTAGTAATCTGACCACTTGCCGTTTAGCTTTGTCTGAATCTTAAACTCAGCTCCCTTTATAGGAGTTGTGTTGTCAATCTCATCTACAACCTTTACACGAATTGTTCCTGCTGCTACTGTTGCGCTTCCCGCAGACTTATCAATTGTGTAAGTAACTGAAGCATTATCGCTTGCCTGATCTGATGAAATCTCACCCTTGTTAGTTACGTTCTCTAGTCCTGTGATTTCTGGATAGTGAGTGTCGAACTCAGCAAAGAATGTAACTATGTTACCCTGTGAAGGTCCGTTTGGACCATAGATGTCTTTAATCTTGTTCATACCACCTAGATTTGGTTCTAGGTCAGTGTACTTAAGTGAATCATTTGATAGATTAGCTATGAAAGTATCTCCACCTGTCGCTGGGTCTCTAAACACACCATAGCTTAGCTTCTGAGCCTTAATCTTAGCATAGAAGCTATCGTATGTATCTGAAGAGCTCTGCGTAATCTGCGTGAAATACTGTGATACAGGAAGCCAGTTACTTCCTGATTCAACAGGCATTATTGCTCCCGCAGCTGCTTGTGCATAGTGTGGGTTTCCACCTGCTGGAACCTCAGCCCAGTTATATCTAACAGCCGTAAATGAAATTGTATCGATATCAATTACACCATTATGCGGAATCTTATCTACGAGCATCAAATTTGTCTGCTCCTGATATGTTCCAAAAGTGTTATCGATATTGTTATATGTGTTGAAAAGTCTGAGCGAACCTAACTGGTTTCCGATTAGCTTGATGTGTGCTGTATCGTATCCAGATGTCCATCCCTGCTTCTCTATCAATCTGTTGTTGATTGTTCTAGCACCTGGACTTGGACCAATTCCACCAGTTCCTGTTCCAGGAGCTGCAGCTTTAACCTTAAATGTTACGTTTGCATTTGCATCTTCGATTGTAAGAGCCTTAGTCACAGGATTTCCATCTGTTGCTCCGTTATCTAGAGCCTTTAGGCGTGCTCCCGTATAGATACTTCCTGTCAAGAAGTTTCTGTCTGCTGGGAAATCAGCACCTAGTGTAATCTTGACCTCTGTACCTGTAACTACTGCTGTAGCAATCTGCTGTCCATTATCAGAGAAAATTGCAATCTCTGAGCTTGGGAGACTTCCGAACATCGTTCCAATATTTGTAGAAAGATTGATCGTATCTCCTGGCTTCATTGCGTTACCTGACTGTGTTTCGATATTAAAATCGAACTTTAGTGAAGCAAGCGAACCAACGTCTACCTGACCTGGCGAAACCTGAATGTTTGAAACGGTTATGTTATAACCATCTTTAGATGTAGTTGCACTTGCATCATCAATATTTGAAAAAAGCCCAAGTGTAACTGCTATTACTGCTATCAAAGCAATAAATTTCTTAGTAATTTTCACTTTATCCCTCCCCTTTTAATCATATCGCTGGCAAAGCTCTAGCGATATTAACATCTCTATATCAATATATATTATTCACCATCTGTAATCAAGTAAAACACACTAAATTTAATAATTTTTATACAAATGTATATAATTATATTAAATTCCACACTATCACAGCAATTTGTGTGAAAAAGTAGCGATATATTCAAAATGACAGATGATTTAATGTAAAAAACTGCGCACTATTTTGCACGCAGTTTTAATTACAAATTGATTAATAATTATCACTATAAATGTATGATTACTTTCTTCTTACACTAAATAAGATCAGCAAAGCACTAAGCACCATTTGAATGAGTGCACCTGGAACTACTCCTAGCAAATCATATACCCAAGCTATGATTCTTGGTACTGAAAAGCTTCCGTTTAGGCTTCCTGTAAAGTACATGATTAGAATAATCAGTGATGCGACAAACCAGATAACGCCAAAGAGTAATCCAATCCAATCAATTCTTTTCTTTTCCATCTTAACCTCCTAAAATTCTCTCTGACTCAATATTATATCAGTTTTAATCCATTTTTCTACATTTTTTTACGTCTTTTCCCGGTATTTGTATCTGCGGCGGCTCGTATAAATTCCTAGCGCAAGGATAAAAGGAGAAAAGAACATGATAATAAGAAAATATCCACGGTATCTGACGCTTGCCTTAAGTACTACCCTTCCAGAAACAGGCTTCAGCTTATTACCCGCTTGCATCTTTGAAATCTTATCTCCATCAATATCATTCTTAGAATCAGTAAGCTCTTCAAGAGCCACATCATCTCTAATTTCAAATACAGTGTCATACACGCCTTGGGAGTTTCCGAGCTCATCAAAGTAATAGTACTTTCCGTTTTTTCTCCATATAGAGCCCGTCGTCTCTCCTAAGTCTTTTAACTTTTCCCAGCCATCCTTGCTTCCCAAAGAGACTACTTCAGTATCCCATGAATATAAAAACACTCTAGTATAACCTGATAGCCATCTCCTATTTATCCAATCTCTTTCGTATGCTCTTAGAAAATATAGGTTTTCATTATCGTTAAAAACACTCTTTGACAAGACTTCGAGCCTCCCTTCAAAGGGGTTCTTCCCAATACGGACTTGTTTTTTCTTAATCTGGTTGTAAATATAGATACCATCCTTTGATGTAAATATCAGGTTATACACATGCGCGCTGCCATTTCCGATAACCGTGTACGGCTTAGCCTTTTCATCAAAGCGATATGTACCGCATGAAACGCTCCCGCTTTCTTTATCGTACACGAAGCTTTCACCCTGTTCAGCTGATACCGTCTCGCCCTTATATTCCGGGAAACTCTCTCCCTCTCCTGAGCTACTTGCTAAGTCTTTCTCAAAAATAGGCAGATGCACATCTGTTAAAACTACAAAGATAAATGCAGCTACAAAGATAACGCAAAAAATTAAAGGTAGAAGGGTCACTAAAAGCGACCGTCTTCCACCTTTTGATTTATGATTATATTTATTTGCCGATTTATTTCTGTGCTTCTTAGTCAAAGTTATCGCCTCGCAAAAGCATGAGCTAGATTCTAATTAGTAATGAAGTACGGTTTTATCAAAGTGCTTAACATCCTTCACTCCGGTGTACATCATCATTTCCTGAAGTTCTTCATTCATCTTCTTCATCTTCTTAACTACGCCGTCCTTACCCTCTTTTAGAAGCGGCGAGAGTATTCCTCTTCCTACCGAAACGCCATCTGCACCAAGAGCAAGGGCCTTATATGCATCATAACCCGTATCCATTCCGCAGTCTACAAAAATTTTCATGTCAGAATCACCTAGCGCATCCTTTATCAAAGGCAGAACCTGCAGTGGTGCGATTGCAAACGGAAGTCTACCATGGTGATGAGAAACAACTATTGCAGCGCATCCAGCTTCCTTAGCCTTTAGTGCATCTTGAACCGATAGAACTCCCTTTGCTACGAAAGGAAGCTTTGAATAGCTCACATAATCCTTTAGATCCTGGAGGCTTACCATTCCCATAGGAAAACCGTCTACGACATCGTATTTGCCATTTGTTCCTGGCACGTGATCTATGTCAACTCCTACTGCCGTGCTACCGCATTTTACCGCAAAGTCAATCTCTGATAGTATCTTTGTCTTATCAGCAAATGGCTTAATTATACGAACGGTGTCCGCATTTTGTTCAATGATAGAAAGATAGCTCTCGTCATCCTCCATGCCAACCCAGTTCAGCGTCTGCATTTCCTTAGCTGCTAGGCTGTATTCCTCCATAGGGGTTTGGCCATTATCCATAACCTTGTTAAGGTGAGAAAACGCCGGTGTCATTATTGGAGAAGCGTACTTCTTTCCGAAAAACTCAACCTCAGTATTCACCTCTGTGCTATCTATCACACGCATTTCTACATGTATTCCATCAAGGAAGGCACGATTATATACATTGGCATCATCTGCCTTACCACTAGTCACCGGTATTACACCAGGCTTTCCTGGCCACTTATTATTTTCCATAATTCTCCTCTTTCTTAGGATTTACCCGCTTTTAAAACATTCCTCTAAAGTAGAAATTCAAAGCAACATATACAGCCAGCGCAATCAATAGGAACATCGAAATGAAGGCTGAAACAAATTCCTCTTTTTCCTCGTTATCCAAAATATCCTTTATCTGTAGCGGTACTGGAAATCCCGTTGGACAGTAGAAGTACAGCAGCACGCCGAATGAGAATATTGGATTTGCCATCTTTGATGGAAAGAGTAAAAAGAACGAAGCTATAATACCTGTGCAGAATAAAATCCTTATACCTGCTAGCTTAACAAGTGGCATTAGGTAGGATTTCTTTAAATTGATGCTATATCCAAGGCTGAACAAAATCAAAGCTGCAATAGGCGCTGTAAGCGTAGCTATTGTATTCTCGTAAAGAGGCCCGAATATCTCATTTTTCAAAAGCATGTCCTGAAGCCCCGTTAAATTTGTAATAAAGCCTAGAACAGCTGCTATTACAAAGGGCGCCGACACCACATTTTTGATGAGTGGTAAAAGCTGAAATTTATTGCTTTGCTTAAGCTGTAGCACTGTAGGCACGAATATGAAGTTAACCAGTATTCCCGCTAGATCAAAAGGAATGAGGTTTACCGCGTATGCCGAGCCCACCACGCTTATGTATAGCGGAAGCGCAACAGCTCCGCCTTCACATGTCAAAAGTAAAAACGGAGAAAGCTCAGATAGTTCTTTAGGCATTATCCTGCAGAAAATCCTTCCTAGGAAATATACCAAAACCCAAATACCTATAAGATAAACTATCTCTACGCCTATTTGCTTATCTAGACTCGCATCCGCCACTATATTGTAAATCAAAAATGGAAATAATATTCCTAGAGCCAGTGACTTTATCCCATCATTTTGCTCATGGCTAATCCAGTTCCTTTTTCTCGCGCATAGCCCCATCAAAAGGACGAAAAACACGGGAAAAAGTTTTGCAATCGCTTGCATTTTACACCTCTAATTCTTTCTTTATCCCTCAAAATCGCTAAGTGACTTCTAGCATCCACTAGAAGTCACAAATCAAAGATATTTACTTATTAAATTATATCATACTAAACAAATCATTGAGCGCTTCTGCCATCGAAGGATGCGTAAACATATGATTTGCTAGCATTGTGTATGGCTGCTTCATTATCATCGCCATGACAACTAAATTTATTACCTCGTGTGAGTCCTCGCCAAATAGAACTACGCCAAGAATCTGCTTTGTATCGGCATCGACAACAGCTTTATAAATACCTGCTGTATTACCGAGAATCTTTGCTCTGATTATATCTGAAGCAGAAAGCTTTGATACCTTGATGTTATACCCTGCCTCTAGAGCCTCAGTTTCTGTAAGGCCAACCTTTGAGAATGTCGGATGCAGGAAGGCTGCATTAGCCATAGGCTGCCTGTTTTCTCTAGAATACCTACCATTGTCCTCTAGATAGCTTCTTACGATTCTGTAGTCGTCTAGGGACACATATGTGAACTGCGGACCGCCATTTACATCTCCTATTGCAAAGATATGTGGTTTATTGGTCTGAAGATGCTTGTTTACGTTTATAAAGCCTCTATCTGAGCTTTCTATCCCAGCGTTTTCAAGCTTTAGCTCTTCAACATTTGGCTTTCTTCCCGTCGCAACGAGAAAGTCGTTTGCTCTGAGCTCACCTTTTTCTCCATTTGATGAGTATAAAATGTGGACTGAACTCTCGTCCTGCTCCACCTTACTAACATCTGCATCAAAGACAAAGTCAACACCGAGGTCCTTGTATGACTTAAAAACCTCTTCAGCAACGTCAGCATCCTCTTTTGGAAGAAGCCTGCTGGCCTTGTCAATGACTGTTACCTTTGATCCAAACTTTGCATAGGTTGCTGCAAACTCAAGTCCAATGATTCCTCCTCCAAGGATTGCGAGAGTCTCAGGGTATTCTTCGAGATCCATTAAGGTTTCATTTGTGTGAATCCTCTTCTCGATTTTGAGTCCCTCTATTGGAGGAACAAAAGGAGAGGCTCCCGTATTTATGAAAACACGCTCAGTATAAACATCGCACTCCTCTTCAGCAGTTTTGATATTTACAGTGTGCTCATCCTTAAAAGAGGCAAGTCCAAAGATAACCTCTACATTATTGCTAATTACCTCTTCGTAGTTTTCCTGATTTAGCTCCTCGATGAGCTCATCCTTGGTTTCTACAGAATTTCTGTAGTACTCCTCGTCCTTCATTTCCCCTTCCGGCTTTTTGTATGCCCTGCCAGCGAGGAACTTTGATGGAAAGCATCCATAGTTTATATATCCACCTCCACACATTTCATGCGATTTCTCTACTAGAATGGTCTTTTCACCCTTGTCGCCGAGGTAGTTTGCTAGTATTTTACCGGCTTTACCGAAGCCGATTATAATGTTATCTACTTTTTTGTTCATAGTATTCCTCCCTTATGAGGTTTATTTTATCAAGCCAAATAGGTCGTTTAGCGCCTCTGCCATGGTTGGATGTGTGAAAATCTGATTTGCTAGCACTGTATATGGCTGATTTGCAAGCATGGTTGAAACCACAGTGTTTATAACTTCATGTGATTCCTCACCGTATAGAACGACGCCGAGAATCTTGTCCGTGTCAGCATCCACTATTGCCTTATATAGACCTGTCTGATCTCCAAGAATCTTTGCCTTTGGAATTGCACTTACTGGAAGGCTTGCGACCTTTATCTTATATCCTGCTTTGATGGCCTCATTTTCTCCTAATCCTACCTTTGAGAATGTTGGATGTAGGAAGGCTGAAAATGCAATAGGCTGTCTGTTTTCTCTAGTATAGCTACCATTGCTTTCTAGGAAGCTTTTCACGATTCGGAAATCGTCTAGCGAAACATAGGTGAACTGTGGTCCGCCATTTATATCTCCCATTGCAAAGATATGTGGCTTATTGGTCTGCAGATGCTCATTTACATTAATAAATCCTCTTTCTGATGTCTCAATTCCTGCAGCTTCAAGATTTAGACCTTCGACATTCGCCTTTCTGCCTGTCGCAACTAGGAAAGCTTCTGCGCTAAGCTCATGTGCTTCACCTTTTGATGAGTATGAGATTTTAACTTCACTTTCATTCTGCTCTACCTTTTCTATATTTGCATCAAAGATAAACTCAATTCCAAGACCCTTATATGCTTCAAATACTGCGTTTGCAACATCTTCGTCCTCTCTTGGAAGAACCTTGCTTCCCCTATCTATGATAGTTACCTTCGTTCCAAACTTTGCGTAGCTTGCAGCAAATTCAAGACCGATGAATCCACTTCCTGATATTGCTAGGCTGCGTGGGAATTCCTCAAGGTTCATTATGGTCTCGCTTGTGTGAATTCTGCCTTTAATCTCTAGACCTTCGGTTTCAGGAACAAAAGGTGTCGTGCCTGTGTTTATGAAAATTCTCTCAGCATAAAGCTCCTGAACGCCTGATTCAGTTTTGATACTTACAGTATGCTCATCCTTGAAAGATGCAAGACCATCTATAACCTCTACATTAGGAACTCCTGCGACCTTGTCATAGTTTGCTTTATTTAGCTTTGATATCAAAGCCTTCTTGTTTTCGACCGCCTGCTTGTAGTACTCCTCATCTCCTAGCTGGCTATATGCCTTTCGGTCAGCACTGGTTGCGAGAAACTTTGACGGAATGCAGCCCACATTGATGCAAGTTCCTCCGTACATCAAAGGTGACTTCTCTACCAAAACGGTCTTCTCGCCCTTGCTTCCTAGATATCCTGCTAGTGTCTTTCCGGCCTTACCGAAGCCGATGATTATATTATCTACTCTATTCATAGTTTAAACCTCCATTTGGAGCTCATTTAAAGAAGCCCCCAGAATTATTTGATACATTGTTACCTATATTATATCCATTTATAGCTATAAATAATCAAAATGTGCACAAATAAATTGCATATAATTTATTTCCAAGGCATGAGTTGCTTTGATAAGCATACAAATATACAGAGTTAAGGGGATTTTTTCATATATTTCCCCTTTATTGAAAACAGATGCATCTATGTATTTTCCCATAGTATGATTAAAGATTTGAAATTAATATGCTTTTATTTTGCCCGATTTGATAATATAATAGTAATAATAGTGGGATTGTGGATTTAGAACTCACAAAACATAGAAGTTAACGTAATTCAAATATTTAGGAGGAATAATCATGGGATTTATTCAAGCAATTAAGGGTGCTGTAGGAGGCACATTTGCAGATCAGTGGAAGGACTTTTATGGTCCTATGCCAGGCGTATCAGCTACTGCTGGTGTATTTCCAGGAGTTCCAATGGGAACAAACAACGGTAGAGGCGAAAACACTAAGGGTAGCATAAATGTAATTTCTAACGGAAGCAAGATTATCGTTCCTGAGGGAGTAGCTCTTATCACTGTTCAGGATGGTGCTATTACAGGTATAATCACAGAACCAGGTGGATACGAGTTCACAACTGATTCAGTAAACTCTAAGTCAATCTTTGCTGGAGACGGAATCATCGATTCCATCGTTAAGCAGTCATGGGAAAGATTTAAGTTTGGCGGAATACCTGCAGCTCAGCAGCTAGTATTCTATGTTAACCTAAAGGAAATTCCAAACAACAGGTTCGGCACACAGTCAGAGATTTACTGGGATGACGCATACTTTGGAACACAGGTTGGTGCGATTACACGAGGCACATATACACTAAAGATTGTTGATCCTATTTTGTTCGTAAAGAACTTTGTCCCTGTAGAATACCTATTACCGAATGCTCCTCAGTTTGATTTCTCAGATATGGATAATCCAGCTGGAGAACAGCTTTTCAACGAGGTTGTAGGTTGTCTATCAGCAGCATTCTCAATGTATACTAACGACCCATCAAAGGGAAACCGTATCACCAAGATTCAGTCAGACCAGATCGGTTTTGCGCAGTCACTATCTAGTGCTGTTGACGGTGCATATCAGTGGAGACAGGACAGAGGTCTTGAAATCGTAAAGACTGCTATCCTATCCATCGAATACGATGAAGATACTAAGGAAATGCTTAAGGACGTTAAGCGTGCTGATGCACTTGCTGGCGCTCGTGGTAATTCCTTCATGCAGCAGTCTGTTGCAAGAGGTCTTCAGGCAGCTGGAGAAAACGGTGGTGGTTCAGGAATGGCATTCATGGGAATGGGTGTTGGTGCAGCCGGAAATGTAATGAACGGAGTACAGCAGCCTAACAATCCAAGCTCATATCATCCAAACTTTGGACAGCAGCCACAGCAACAGTATCAGCAGGCTCCTCAGCAGGGATATGACCAGCAAGCACAGTACCAGCAGCAGCCACAGCAGGCTCAGCCAGAGCAGCCTCAGATGCAAGATACAACTGCAAAGCTAATCGAGATGAAGAAGCTTCTTGATGCAGGAGTACTCTCACAGGAAGAGTTTGACAGAATAAAAATGCAGCTTCTAGGACTTTAGTATATAGCACTGAGCACTTTGTAAAAGGATAAACTATATGTATAAGGACAAGATTATACAGACAATTGTTTTCATAGGTGCAGTACTAAGTATCATTGCAATATTCCTTCCTATATATGAGATGAGCTACTCTGCTTTGTCGATAGTCGACGCTGAATCAATCTACGATGACTATCGCTCAAGAGGCAATGAATTACTAGCTTTAATTTTCATGTTAGCCCCTGCTAGCGCTACTCTAGCGATCATACTTAAGAAGAAGATTCCAGTAATCATATTAGGAGCGATTCAATGCATACTTTGGGTAATTGTTGGCTTAATTGAAGAAAGTTTAATAAAGTCAATAAACCTAACTTCTAATATACAAATCACATATGGTATAGCTTTTTATTTAGGCTTAGTTGGTGCCGTACTCATAATCTTAGGAGGCATAGCTGCAGTTGCCACAGAGGCTTTTGTTGAGTCTGATGAAGATTCAACTATTGATAACGACTTTTAAAATTAACAAAACACAGGCGGATTACTATGTGTAAATCGCCTGTACATATCCAAGGAGACAAACTAATGGAAGATAGAACTTTTGAAGAAAATCTTGTTAACGATGGCATGGGCCAGGCCGATGCTAAGGTAACAGAAGCCGAGGAGGAACGTCACGACGGCCAAATCAAATGTCCTAAGTGTGGTTCCACCGACATAGAGCTAAACCCAAAGACAGGTAAGCTCAGATGTAACTTCTGTAGACACATCTTCGAACCAGAGTTCACAGAGGATGATGGTAACATCTCAGAACTAGAGGGCGTTAAGCTATCAAAGGGAGCTTCCGACATAGCAGCTGACGCAAAGGATATTATGACTCTTAAGTGCCAGAGCTGTGGAGCAGAAGTAGTCATAGATACTGCTTCAGCACCTCAGGCTAGATGCCACTGGTGCAGAAACATGCTATCTATCAATTCATGCATACCTAATGGAGCTATTCCAGATATGGTGCTTCCATTTAGCGTATCAAAGGCAGAGGCTCAGGCTAAGATAAAGGATTTTGTTGGAAAGAGGAAGTTCTTTGCTCACCCTACCTTTACCAGGGAATTTACGACAAACAACATCTGCGGTGTTTACTTCCCATATATGGTCGTTGATATCAACGGACATTCACACCTTTCAGGAACAGGAGAAGTTCTCGTTAGAGAGTACACTGTAAAGAGGGGCGATGATGAGGAAAAGCGCTATGATGCAGATGCATACCATGTTGAGCGTGACTTTGATATAACTATAGATGACCTCACAATCGAGTCAAGCGCAGATAAGCTAAACGTTGCGTCAAAGGAAAAGACAACTAACATCATCAACTCGATAATGCCTTTTGATACAGAAAACTGCGTAGAATACAATGCAAATTATCTACGCGGCTACACATCAGAAAAGCGTGATGTAAACATTGATCAGATTAGAAACACAGTTCATACTCAGGCAAATGATATCGCTAGAATAGCGGCAAACCAAACCTTGTCAGACTATGATAGAGGAGTTGCATGGGAAGATGATAACTTTACAGTAAAGGGTGAATCATGGAAGGCTGCCTACCTACCAGTATGGCTCTATAGCTACATGCAGGTTAAGGGAAGTAAGAAACTTCTCCACTATGTAGCTGTAAACGCTAGAACTAAGGAAACTATGGGAAGTGTTCCTATCAACATGACCAAGCTTTGGATTGTATCAATCATACTAGAAGTACTAGGTATATTCCTTGCAGTAACTCTAGGACGCAATCCATTTAATGTGGAGAGCCCATATCGCTTTGCCCTAATGGCTCCAGCAATTATATTCTTTGCTTTAATGTATTCAAAGTATAGAAACTCTGGGGCACGTCACACCTACGAAAAAGAAACCTCTAACGAGATGAGCAATATGTCCATGGTCGATGACTATCTAGAGCGTCGTAATGGACTAGAAAGCTCAAGTATAAGAGGGGCAAACAACGAACAGGTACACGGAAATTACTCGAATGACTTCGTCCAAAAAATAAAGAACTCCGGCCTAACATCCATTATGGGTAATGTATCTGAGATCAAAGGAATAATGAACAAGTTTGACGACTTTAACTAGTTCAAAGACTTATCAAAAACAAATTCGGACCACTCGCATGAGTGGTCCTTTTGTTTGCTTCTTATTTAACTATGTAATTAACCGTCTTATTTGAAATAAGGTCGCTATCTCCAAGTACAATCTGTGATTTTATTGAATTTTCCCTAACATACTGCTTTGCAAAATCTGCATTTCTTGAATTTATCAGAAGGAGTGGAGCTCCAAGCTTCTCTGCTAATACTCCTCCGCAAAGTCCATCTGGGAAGTTATCTCCATATCCAATAACTGCTGTTTTTGGATTCTTAAAGAAGTGCTTTGCTACAGCTACAGAAGTCTCATACCTATCATCACCATAAATTCTTTGAGTTTTTCCGATGGATTTTAGGCTAGTTTCTACAGCATTGCTAACTGGGCCACTGTCACCGATGAGAGTATAATTTCTTGATTTTATACTCTTTAGGTATGCCATCTGCTTTGGCGAAAGTGTCTTTCCTACAAGCAGTATAGGACGTCCCGTTGCTGAAGCTGCTAGACTATCTGCAAATCCTAAACCTGAACAAACAAGTATTTCCTCATTATTTACTCCAGCTTCCTTTAATATTGCTAAATTTGTATCAAAACGGTCAGGTCCTGCTATCCTCTTTATATCAAAGGAGCTCTCAAGTTCTGTTCTCATAACTTCTGGAACTACATCAGATTCTCCTAGTAGGTAAACTGTGCTCTTAGCTTGTCCCTTTTTCACATGCTTAAGATGATCGTATATGAAGTTCAGCGCTTGATTCACATTATTTTTGTTGACCAATATCAGTGGTGCATTCTTAACCTTTGCAAGGTAGGCTCCTGAAAGTGCATCTGCATAATTATCTCCATTGGCAACAACCACAGCATTAAAGTTTTTTACCTTCATGACTTTCTTTAGCTCACGTCCTATCCTAAGTGAAGTCTGGTACCTATCATCACCAGCAATTCTTTTCACACTATCAGGTATAGGTTCTTCTTGTACGCCTGGGTTTTTTACCTGGAATGTAAAAGACATAAGATTTGGTTTATCTGGCTGGGCGGCCTTATCCCTACCTATATTACTTTGCTTGGCTGCAAAAAATTGGCTAGTATATACATAGTTATCATGATTTCCCTCATATCTTGGAATTATATTATTAACACTTGTTGGGAAAAATGCTGTACTTTTATTGCCTGTAATGATTCCTTCAAATGTTAGGTTTTCGTTTTTAGGTACATCTGATTTTATCACAAGCCCTTCCATTTTCACCTTTACTACACCAATTCTTTTTAAATAGTTAAAGTAATCCTTAACCGGCATAGTTCTCATTTTACCTAGTCTAGGTGAAATAGGAATACTGATCTCTCCACCACCATCTTTTTCACTATCAAATACAATATGCCCACGAATATCGGGGAAGCCTTCGATGCTGTATTTTACAGCCGTCTCGTATGTATCATCTTCTTTATTGTAATTATACGGTATACCTATCCCCTCTGGTAAACGCAATTTAAAGTATACAGCTGAATGAGATCCAACATGTCCATCTGTTCCATATGTTTGCCAGTTCTTTCCAGAATTAGGTCCATTAATAATCTGCCAATATCTTGTTATTTCCCACTTATAGAGATTGCTCAAATCCAAAGTCATCTCTACATTGAGTTTGTCACCAACTTTATATGTGGCTATTGCTCTATCTCCAGTGTTTCCATTGATAGATATATCCCCATACACATTTAACTGTTCTCTATCCCTGATAAAGTCCCTGTAGAAATCAAAATTAAATGGATTATGATATCTGTTATCTTGATAATTAGGGTCACCGTTAGGCCCATCATTGGTTACAAGCTCTGGACGTGAATACTTATCAAATTCATCTACTCCGTTAACATATGTTATTGTATTAAAATCCTTGTAAACACCCACACTTTGTGCAGGCCTAGCTACATTAAGTCTCAGATTCTCAAACAGATTACCAAAAGAAATAGCGCCTCGCACGAGAGGAACTGGACCTTCTCCTGATATTCCTCTTACCTCTAGTTCTGTCCAGTAGTTTTCTGCCATCGCCGTATTCCTATCCGGTATCTCAACAGCGTATGCCTTCCCAGAAAAAACCATCGGCATGCATATCACAAACGCTAGTATGCATGATAATGCTCTATATCCTCTTTTTTTCTCCATGTTCTCTCTCCAATCTTACTATATTTAATTTATATTTTAACTAATCATTACTTGCTTTCAATATTTGTTTTCAGCTTCCTTAACTCGCGTCGTGCTTCTACGATTTTCTCAGCTATGCCATTGCGTGATTCGCTCATCCTAAACGAAGCGATTCTACTAAGCGTGTTTCCATACACTCTTCCATGCTTTTCAAATAGATTATCTACTCTCTCCGTCATCCTATTTTGGAAGCTTTCCTCTAGCTCTGCAACATTTCTTTGGAAGTTAGTCAAATGCGAAACTGTAAGAGTTATGTCACATGAATATATTGCAACAAAAATAACTGGAAGCACTGCGATTAAAAATAGCGGTATCTTGTCATAAAAATCATCAAAAGGCGGTATTATAAACTCAACTATTGCTATCGCACCTAGTCCAAATCCTATCGAAGTTGGCACACTGGTTCGTCCATTAATATTTAGAGGAACTGTAGTATAGTCCCACCACCTAGCATTAAACTTCTTCTCAAGAATATATGAGGTAGGATATTCTAATATCATGCTTACAATGAAGCCCGCAATGAATACCCCAAGCCATGATAGGTCAGGAATTATTCCACTAGCATTTAAATCCCAATAAAGAAGTCCAATAATTGCACCTGCCCCATATATCGGACAAAGTGGACCATATAGAAATCCCCTATTCTGCCATTTCTTTTCCTTGGCTGTACAGTAGATGCTCTCCCATACCCATCCCAAAACACTGAAAAGAAAATATGCTATTATATATCTATTAATAATCATAAGTCTATCAAATCTCCTCTTAGATGCCTCATATAGCCTTCGCTATATGCATTTTAACTTCATCTCTATCTCCTTGGAATAAGCATTCCTATATACATTCCCACTGTCAAACCAATTGACAGACCAAGCGTTATCCCATACTTTGGATATATAAACATTCCTATCAAAGCGCCTATGGACATCCCAACAATCATTCCAGGGAGCATATAGTCACCTTTAGAATTTTCTTTATTAACGCCTAGCCCAAAAACTTTGAAAAACAAAAATACAAGTCCAAAGAGCAAAAGCGGAATACCGAAAAAAAAGAACGGCAAGAATTGTAACATATCTCTCCTCCAATAAAATAGTCTGTTATTCCCGCGCGGCATTAGGCTAAAACCTTATTTTCTATGAATTATCATACCAATGCACATGCCCATTGTTGTACCTATGGATAGACCCAATGATAATCCATATTTAGGACTTATAATCATACCAATTAAAGAACCAAAGCTCATTCCAATAACCATTCCGATAAGCATGTAATCGCCTTTATACTTTTCTTTAGCTGTGCCCAGTTTCACGGCTTTAATAATAAAACATATGACTGCTACTACCATACACAGTATGGCAGGCATAAATACCGGTAAAAAATATGACATATCTCTCCTCCAATACATTAACTAGTTTAATCTATCTGTTATATAATAACATTTTCTATACCAAATTACATACTTTCTAACAAAGCAATCTCTCTTGGCAGTATATCCTTTGATTTTAGAAGTTCAATCAAAGCCTTGCGCTGCCCGTCTGAGATATACTCTGTACCTTCCTCTTCCTTTGATAGAGTGACGCATTGCCTGATAGCAATTCCAATATGCGATAAGGTGAGCTTATCTTTTTTCTTCTTTAATACTTCGATAAAGATATCCCAGACAAACTCCTCATTATATATCCAAAAGAACGAAGCTATAGCCTGCATCACTTTGGAATTTTGATTTTTACCAAGTAGTGAGCGGACATACACCTTGCATTCCTCTTCAAAACTGCCTACTTCATCATCTGTAATAAATTCCGACTTAAACTTATAAAGATGACTCAGCTTTATGTATCTTGCACAGAAGTTCTGAAGCGTGTAGATATTCGTCCAGATAATTTCCGGATCTGTTTCTGCTTTGATGGTCAAAAGGTATTTTTCGCCATTCAAAACAAACCACTCTTTTATAGTCCCTGTATCTTTAGTTCCAAGTTCCTTGCAGGCTGCCCTCATAAATAGACTCGATGCTTTTTTACGTTCTTTAATATCAGTACTGCCAAGTTCTTGCAAGGCTTGATTTAGAATCTCGCTTGTGTATATCATAAGTACCTCTCCACTTTATCAAAATTCACCTTAGAATACTAAAGGAATATCTCCCCATATCACAAGTCTTAAAATACCTACAATAGCCATGTGTGCTGGGAAGTAGATATAGAAAAACCATTTATTCATCTTGAACTTGCCTACTGATCCCTTGTATCTATAAAGCAATGGAAGCGTCAAAAGCGTGCAGAACTGTAACAATCCATAGGCCTTATCTAGGAATAGGAAGTATATCAAAACATATACGCACACGAAGATAGTCATTACTATAGACTGTTTTTTGAAATCTCCCCTATTCTCATATAGGAAGAACGGTACCATCACCGCAATAGAAGACCAGTCTGCTGGAAAGGCAACTACACATGCAATGACAATAGCAATAATTTTTATGATAGGGCTTAGGTCATCTTTCTTATTTATGTAGATTAAAAGAGCCGCAATGCTCAGCGGAAACATCACGCTAGTTTGATTGAATACCCCGTCTGTGAATGGAATTATTGGAATTCCAAACGCTAAAGTAAAGGCAAAGTGTGATATCAAAGCAAAGCAAAATAGCCTTTTGATATACTTAACATGGTTTTTGGTGTAGTAACAGCCCTCGGCGATAAAATACCACATGATTGGAGCTGTAAGTCTTCCTATTGCATGCAAGGCCATTACGTACCAGAGCTTCTGAGTCCCTGGGAAAAATAGCCATGTCAAATGATCTATGGTCATAGCTATGATTGCTATGATTTGTAATTGATTCTTAGATAATTCTTTTCTCATAATCCCCTTAAATACTACTAAAATTCCTTTAGCTGATCAAACAAGTCTATTAGCTTATCCTTGTCAACGTCAAGCTCATCAGGTATCAGCGAAAGTATTCCATCAAGTGCTGTGAATACCTCATCTCTTTCAACGGTGTCAATAAATGGTTTCTTTTTGTCCATCTTGTTGAATCCCTCGGTATAATCTCTCACTAGGGCTTCGGCATCCTTTTCAATGTCCTTACTTGGAGCCTCAATTAGCTTTACCATTGCAGCTCTAGTCTTTCTGTATATATCAGCCGCCTTTTTTGCATTTGCAGGCGTGATATGTTCCTCACCATCCCAGGAGCGGAAAGGATTCTCCAGATTCTGCGCAAGCCACTCAGCCTTTCTTGGCTTTGTAATCCAAAGGTCTAGGCCTTCACTTTTGCGGTTTTTGTATAGCTTCTTAACTTCCTTTGCTGCGTCTTCTGGAAGGCTATCCATCCAAAGCATGTATAGCTTTTGTAGTTTCTCTGGCTTTGGCACTTCGTCCGCTGTAAAGCCGAATAGATCCATGGTTGTAAGGACTTCTAAATCGCTGAACTCCGAAACTTTGTCAAAGTTAATAAGATTGCCAGGTTTTCCCCAGAGCCTTAGTTCTCTAAGCTTTGGATATGCTCTTAAAATATCAGCAATATCGAGTTCTGTTATTGTTCTTATGTAGAGTTTTTCTAATCCTTCTATTCCCTGAATCTTAGGAAGAGAACCATCACAATATAAAATCAAATCACTTCCAAAGCTAGGTGAAGTTATCCTGCATCCATCCTTTACTTCTCCAAGCAAAAATAGCATGCTTAAATCGTCATTTAGGATTAACTCCTCAAGTCCCGTCATATCAACAGAAAGCCTATCGATTGTGGTTTTCGAAAAGTCAAGACCTGATTTACCGTGATTCTCAATAACTAGCTCTCTAATAAATGGATTCGAATTCAAATACTCAAATAAATTTTTGTGCCATTTCGTAACCGTAAGTGAAGATAGGCAAGGAAAGACTCTCAGACTCAGTGCATCATCAAAATCATGCCAATTATCGTTTTCACTGTGGGTGCCTAGTCTTCTTCTATTACCCTCAAATTCCACATGTTCACTACTTGCATCTGCTGCCTTGAAGGCGTCCCTTTGCTCTTTTGGAATTTTTAGCCACTTAAACTGATTATATATCTCAACACCGCTGTTCCAGCCGCCATATGTGCCTGTATCCTCGTTATTCAGTGGTTTAACATTAGCAACGTAAACATAGTTTGATGGCACGTTTACATCAACCTTTTTCAGGTTGAAAGTTCCGCCCCAGTACATGTAATCGATATATAGTGGCTTCATCAAAGCTAGTTCTTCCTCTTTAGGAAGCTCATCGGAGGCCCAATCAAGTGATATAATAATAGCCTGAGGCTTCTTCCCACTCTCATCTATCTTTGTCACTTGACAAGCAGTGTATTTCTTTAGCGACTTGTTATATACGCAATAGATATCTCCAGCTTTTGCTATCATATAAACCTCTCCTGATATTATATTTTCTGAATGCAAACTCTTATATTAACTTTCTTTGCGAGGAAATCTCGGTCTATTATCAAAAATAGTTTCCCCTCCTGCTTGAATCAGATTGCTAAACGCGTTCATTATTTCTATTCTTTTCGATTTAGGAAGCTTCGTATATTCTTTTAGCACAATTTTGGTGTTTTTAAATATCGACCCACCAAATTCCTTAAAAGTCTCTGCCTCTGTCTCTTCTATCATTGAAAATACAGTCATAATAATAGATTCTCTTGTTTCATCATCCATCTTTTCTAGCCAAGACCCAAGTGATGTTCTTACAAATTTGCTTAGGGCATCTAGCTCTGCTTCTACAAAATGATCCTTTGTTACTTCCCAGGTCATAGCATCATGTTGAATGATACCTGTTGCGTTACTTCTTACAACTTTCTGTTCTCCAAGATTTGTAAGCAGCTGACCTATTATAGATGTCTGCGGAACTATATTACAGATTTTTGATGAAATCTGCTTATATCCATCAGCGTGTATAACCTCATCTCTAAAGCCTGGACCATCATTATTATATACTTTTGTGATTCTATCCTTTATGTGATCCTCGCAGAAGCTAGCAGCATACATTGCGAAGTTTCCTCCTTTTGAGTGACCTCCTAAAATAAGTTTTCCATCCAAATGTTTAGATACTTTATTTAGGTAGCACGCTGCTTCCTTTGCACCTTCTATCTCTGAGGTGAAACTCATAAAAACATCCTCTTTCCAGCCTGTTATAGTATTGTCAGTTCCACGAAATGAAATATAATTTGTACCATCAGGAAGTATTAGTACAACAGCTGCAAACTGTTTGATTTTTTCTTTGTCAAAAATATCTGCGTAATATGCAATCTTAGTTCCTCTAAAACGTTCTCCTGAAACCATTTCTTCAAGAAGCAGCGGAGCTTTCTTGCTAAACTTTGCATTTTTTCTTAATTCGTCAAGGGAATATCTTTTGCAAAAAAGCTTAAAAGCATCTTCAATACTATAAACCTTCTCTTGTTCTCCAAATAACTCTCCAAAGTCAATATATGATATGTATGACAATATAACATTATCTATATCATTTAAACTTGCTGTATGAAGACTAACATCGTTTCTCCACTTTAGATAATCTAATAAATCCATTTCTTCACCAAATATAGCTTTAACTATGCAACTAAAAATTTTTAAGTTTTAATCTTTTATATTTTAACATATAGTAATTCACAAAGTGTACCCTTTTATAGCTTATATTGGTATTCGTTAAAAATATAAGTTATAAAATAATATAATATAATAAAAAAGACCTACCAAAGTCTGCCACATGCATAGCTCTAATAGGTCTTAATTTCTTTATTCTTCTTCTGATACTTTCTCTGCTACTTTGACAGATGTGTTTGCATCCTTTGCGTAGTAGTCAGCACCTACCATCTGGGCATAATCCTCATTAAGCACAGCACCACCTACCATGGTTTTGCAATTTAGATTGTTTTCCTTTAAGGCATCTATGGTTCTCTGCATATTCTTAACAGTCGTTGTCATTAGCGCACTTAGTCCAACAATGCTAGGCTGGTATTTTTTGACTGCTTCCACAACATCGTCAACAGGGACATCTCTACCAAGATCAATTACTTCATAGCCATAATTTGAAAGAAGCATCTTTACTATATTTTTGCCTATGTCGTGCACATCACCTTCTACAGTTGCAACAACAACCTTTTCTCTCTTAACCTCAGCTTCTGTGTTTGCCTTGCTTATGACTGCAAAGCCATTTTGGACGGTCTCTGCACTGAGCATGAGCTGTGGGAGAAAAAGCTTACCAGTCTCATAGCCTCTTCCGACCTCGTCCAAGGCTGGAATGAAGTAATTGTTTATAATCTCCATAGCATCCTTGGTCTTTAGCATCTCTTCGACTAGGGGAGCTGCTTGTTCCTTAAGACCTTTTATGATTACATCCTTAAGGTCGATACTGCCACCACTTGACGGGAAGCTCTGTGGCTCTGGCGTATTTCCGCCATATTTAGCGATGAAATCGCTTCCGCCCTTGTCCTGATTGTTTAGAACCTTAAAAGCGTTCACAGTGTCCATAATTTCCTTTGAGCATGGGTTGATGATAGGAGCATCAAGTCCCACACCAAATGCTGCTGCAAGAAATACCGAGTTCAAAAGCGGACGATTAGGAAGCCCAAATGATACATTGCTTACACCAAGCACGCACTTTAGACCTAGTCTGCTCTTTACAAGCTTGATAGCTTCTAGCGTAGTCACAACCTGCTCCTGCTGAGCACTTGCAGTTAGAACTAGGCAGTCTATCAAAATATCCTCTTTTGGTATTCCATAGCTCAAAGCTGTATCTAAGATTCTCTGCGCAATTTCAAAGCGTCCCTCTGCAGTTTCTGGAATTCCATTTTTATCAAGGCATAGGCCTAAAACACATGCACCGTACTTCTTTGCGATAGGAAATATCGCTTTCATGGACTCCTCTTCACCGTTGACTGAGTTAATCAAAGGCTTACCCTTATAAACTCTAACAGCCTCTTCGACAGCCTTTGCATCCGTGCTATCTATCTGCAGTGGCTGAGAAATACCTGACTGAAGCTCCATAACAGCCTTCTTTAAAAGCTTTGGTTCATCAATCTCTGGAAGACCCACATTGACATCCAAAATGTCTGCACCTAGGTCAGCCTGAGTTATGGCCTCATTCAGGATATAGTCGTAGTCCTCTTTCTTGAGCGCTTCTTTTAGCTTAGGCTTTCCTGTTGGATTTATACGCTCACCAATCAGATACACCCCGCCGTCTAAAATCACGGTGCTGCTTGCTGAGCAAACTGCGGTAACACGCTTTGGTGAAGTTGTAATAGGCTTGAGTTCTTTGATTTTCTCCTTTGATTTTTGGATGAATTCAGGAGTTGTTCCACAGCATCCTCCAAGAATGCGTACACCCATTTTTGCCATCTGCTCAATCTTCTCAGCATAGGAGTCACTGCTATAGCCGTAGTTACCCTGCATATCTGGAAGCCCAGCATTTGCTTGTACCATAACAGGAACTGTAGCGTACTCAAGTATTGTTCCTACAATCGAAATCAGTTCGTCTGGACCAAGAGAGCAGTTTACACCAAGTGCATCTACACCAAGTCCCTGAAGACTTATAGTTGCAGAGACTGGATCAACTCCGACAAAGGTTCTACCGTTATCCTGATATGTCATAGTTGCAAACACTGGAAGATTTGTATTTTCCTTTGCTGCGAGAATACCAACCTTAAGCTCCATGAGATCTGAGAAGGTCTCAAAGATGACAAGATCAGCACCTGCCTTTTCTCCTGCAACTAGCTGCTCTTTGAATATATCATAGGCTTCCTCAAAGGAAAGAGTCCCTAGAGGTGCCATTAGCTGACCTATAGGGCCTATGTCTAACGCTACATACTTTGGATTTGCTGCCTTTGCATTTTCTACAGCAGCAGTCACTAGAGTCGCTATATCTGTATCCTTTATCTTCAGTCTGTTAGCACCGAAGGTATTTGTCGTTATGCAGTCACATCCTGCCTCTACGTACTCTCTATGTATGCTTTGAATGAGCTTTGGGTTTGTCAAAGACAGTAGATCTGGTATTCCACCTATCTCTAAGCCACTTTTCTGCAGCATTGTGCCCATAGCACCATCAAATATTAAATGTTCATTTTGAATATGCTTAAGAATTTCCACAGATTGTTCCTCTTTTCCTAAATTCACAGGACTGTCTCAAGCTACAGATCCCGCACTTTTGTGGTTTTGCTACCTTGCCCTCGTCCGAAAGGCCTAGAATTGCAGATACCGACTTTATTGGAATTAGAATGTTCGATGGTGAAAGATTTACACCAGTATACTTTTCTGGAGTTAGAAGTCTGAACAAAGTTTGCTGAGCCGAAATATCAAGGTCACCATACCCTGGACTAAATCTATATCCGTGTTTTTTCATTCCGGTTGTTTCCAAAATTTCTGCTTCAACTGCATCTACTACCTGCTCAGCAAGTGTTGACCCACAGCTGTTAAAGACTACCGCCTTTGTTGGCGCAGTCGCCTGAAGCAATCTAAGCTTATTATCAAAAGCAGAACCTATGGTTGCGCAGAGAAGTGCACACATAGTGCAACCTCTGATATTGTCCGCTAGGTTCTTACTCTTAAGGCTCAAAGATGATCCCGTGAAGTTTATCGTATCTTCATCTATCGTTACAGGAAAAAGTCTATACATATATGAGGGTCTAATATTTGCAAGACATTCATCTGCCGCTTCATTGATGATACCTTGCAGATCTCCCCCTATATCCTGTCCCTTGTATCCGAGGTATCTAAGTACCTCGGGCATATTAATCTTATCTATTTTTATCATTGTCTAGCTGCCTGCATGAGCGCCTTCGCAATATGCGGCTTGTTCATTGTGTAAATGTGTATTCCGTCAACGCCCTCTTTCTTGAGAGTTTCAATCTGACTGCATGCGTATTCGATGCCGGCCTTCTCTAGATCCTCTTTGTTATCCTGATACTTTGCAAGTATACGAACTATGTTTCCAGGAAGCGATACACCGCACATATAGATCATACGCTCTACCTGCGCTTTGCTTAGAATAGGCATTATTCCTGCAAGGAATGGTGCATCTACTCCTGCATTTCTTAGCTTTGATAGATAGTTAAGGAAGATATCTGAAGAGAAGCTCAGCTGGCTTATCAAAAAGCTCGCACCTGCCTCAACCTTCTGCTTTGTATGCTCGATTTCTGCATCTAGGTCACCGCAGTCTATATGTGATTCTGGATAACAGGCAGCTGCTACGCAGAAGTCCTCAGCCTTAATTTCTTTGATCAGCTCTTTAGCGTATGTGTACTCTGGGCTAATTGATAGTCCCTCGATAGGTCTATCACCACGCAAAGCAAGTACGTTTTCGATACCCTTTTCCTTAAGAAGTGCTAGACGATCTGCAACCTGCTGCTTTGTTGATGTTATACATGTAAAGTGAGCAACTGGTTCTGTGTCATAGTTTTCCTTTATATGTGCGCAAAGCTTTGCTGTATTGTCTGACTGTATAGTTCCACCAGCACCACAGGTTACACTTATGAAATCTGGCTTTAGTGTGCTTAGCTCATCTAAAAGCGGAATTGCAGTATCTATGTTTAAATCGTTCTTCGGCGGAAACACCTCTAGTGATGCCGCGAAGCCTTTTTCTTTTATAATGTCTGATATTTTCATAGGAAATCTCCTCTCAATAAACCTTTAAAATTGAACAAATTATACCAATATAAAAAAACACTGTCAATCTGTGTAAATCTATTATCAGATATAGCTACAAGCTATAATTGGCTTTAATGCAATATTGTTTCTTTATAATACACACGCGTAAGCTATTCAAAACTATTTTTGTTTTGTTATAGGTTTAGATTATAGCTAACCATATTCATATAGTATTAGACACGAAATAAAAATAGGTGTATTCTCATATCACGGTAAGGCGCTGTGATCCGGACAGGCGCCAGTAAATTAGGTATAAAGGTAATTTTGAAAAGATAGAAAGAGGTGCAAACATGAGTGAATATAAATTTGAAACATTAC
The DNA here is from genome assembly GCA_001189495.1 of Eubacterium sulci ATCC 35585. Classification (NCBI taxonomy): domain Bacteria; kingdom Bacillati; phylum Bacillota; class Clostridia; order Peptostreptococcales; family Anaerovoracaceae; species [Eubacterium] sulci. The sequence continues at coordinate 1,465,129 of CP012068.1, forward strand.
AGGTACACGCAGGACAGGAGCAGGTAGAAAAGGAAGCGGGAGCAAGAGCAGTTCCTATTTATCAAACAGCTGCTTACGTATTTAACAATGCAGAGCACGCTGCAGCGCGCTTTGGGCTTTCTGATCCAGGTAACATTTATAGCAGACTTACAAATCCAACACAGGACGTTTTTGAGCAGCGTATTGCAGCTCTAGAAGGCGGCATAGCAGCACTAGCACTCTCATCTGGTGCAGCTGCAATCACATATGTAATCCAAGCACTAGCGGCTCCTAAGGGACATATCATAGCGCAGAGCAGCATCTACGGTGGAACATATAACCTGCTTGCTAACACCCTGCCATTACAGGGTATCGAAACAACTTTTGTTGACATACATAATTTAGAAGAAGTCGAAAAAGCATTCCAGGAAAACACAAGAGGAGTTTTCATCGAAACTTTTGGAAATCCAAACAGTGACATTCCTGATATCGAGGAAATCGCAAAGCTTGCACATAAGCACGACGTACCTCTTGTAATAGACAACACTTTTGGAACTCCTTATGTAATCCGTCCAATAGAGCACGGTGCAGATATCGTTGTACATTCTGCAACAAAGTTCCTCGGTGGACACGGAACAACTCTTGGCGGAGTAATCGTTGATAGCGGAAAATTCGACTGGAAGAAGAGCGGCAAATTCGCTTCCGTTTCTGAACCTAACCCAAGCTATCACGGAATTTCATTTACAGATGCTGCTGGCCCTGCTGCCTTCATCACATATATACGCGCGGTTCTTTTGAGAGATACAGGTGCTACAATCTCACCTATAAACGCATTCTTGCTTCTTCAAGGAGTTGAAACTCTATCCCTAAGACTAGACAGACACAAGGATAATGCAAAGAAGGTTGTAGAGTATCTATCAAAGCATCCTCTCGTAGAAAAGGTAAACCACCCATCGCTAGATAACCATCCGCAAAATGCCCTATACAAAAAATATTTCCCAAATGGTGGTGGTTCGATATTCACATTTGACATCAAAGGCGGCAAGGACGCGGCATTTAAGTTCATCGATAATCTAAAGATTTTCTCACTACTTGCAAATGTAGCTGACCTAAAATCTCTAGTTATTCATCCTGCTACAACAACACATTCTCAGCTTTCAAAGGAAACCCTTGAGGCTCAGGGAATTAACGATGGAACTGTTAGACTTTCGATAGGAACAGAGCACATCGACGACATTCTAGCAGATCTAGAAAACGGCTTTGCTGCAGTAAAATAATATACTAGCCTAATACCAAACACTTATAAAATCATATAGAAAAGCACAGCCTTAGATATTAATTTATCCTGTGGCTGTGCCTTTTTGTTTCTATATATTTTGTGCACTATAGCTCTAATCTACATATGTTGTTCCTGCCAGTCTTCCTTCGTAAGTAGGTTTGTATGGCTTGTTCTAACCTCATTCAACAGAGGAACCTCAAGCTTTTCTCTAGTTTTGCTATATACAAATCCACATTTTTCTTGAACTCTCTTTGATTTTTCGTTGCCATCAAAATAAGAGCACCAAATCTTTTTCATGCCAAGCTCCTCAAATCCATACTGAATAAGTCGCTTTGCTGCCTCAGGCATATAACCATTACCCCAAAGCGGCTTGCCAATCCAGTATCCTAGCTCGCACTCATCGTCTCTATCTGTCAAAGCAGTATGCTCTTTTAAAATCAGCTCAACTGCCCCTATCGCCTTATTATCATCCTTAAGGCAGATTCCATAGCACTGAGGGCCACTCAAAACCTCTCTAATGACGTCTCTGCTCTCCTGCACGCTTTGATGCGCCGGCCAGCCTGCCACAGGACCAACATCGGGATCATTTGCATATTCAAATATGCTCTCTGCATCCGTCTCAGTTAAGGGACGAAGTATCAATCTTTCAGTTTCTAATATCATAATTCAATCTCCCATACATCAAAATTTATGCCTAACGCAATCCACCATAAAACAGGAATACTCAGGGTATAGCTTTAGCCTCACCTCTGGTCTTGGTTCGCCTGCCTTGATGCGCCTTATCATTTCATTGAACTTTTTCAGTTCCTCTTCCCAGCTTTCGATGGTCTCCTTCTTTTCTTCCTCGCTGTCGTATTCGTCTTCAAAGGATTCCTTGAGTGCCTGCTCTAAATAAGCGCGATTATTTTCTTCTAGCTTTGCAAATCGCCTAAGCTCTCCCTCTTTCCACAAAACATAAAACAAGTAATCACAGTCCACTATGTAATAATCCTCGTCAATATCCTCGGTGCAATAGTCGAGGAATTTATCGTATTCCTCGAGCACATAGTAAGCGTCGAAGATTTGAAAATCAGCTATATCATCCGTATTCAAATAATATCCATCGTCGCTATCTAAATATATCTGGTCTAGGTAATTCAATGCGTCGTATTTATTTCCTAGATACACCTCGGAGTATGCCAAACAAAGCCTTAGCCACATTCTATCAGGATAAACTTTATATAGCTCCAAGAATGTCTCTTTGGATTTCTCATAATGCTTAAGCTCATAAAGAGTAACTGCATAATCAAGCACGCTCTCGTAGCTCTCATCTAGGTTCTTAGCTATCTCAAAAAACTCACGACTAAGCTCAAGGTTTTCAAGGTTGCTAGAATATTCATACTCTGAGAAATTGTAAAGTCCAAGCGCCTTATATGTCTCAGCAAATGGCGATTTCAAATCCTTAGCTTTGTTCAGATACTCGAGTGCCTTCTGGGAATAATCTTCAACAAAAGCGATATTCGTATAGATTCTCGCTTTATCTTTAAGATCTAAAGTATTATCAAAATCACGCAAGAAATTCTCTAATAACTCTACATAAGCTTCGTCACCGTGTCTAAGCTCAAGATTGACGGATGCAAGAGTGCATATGATGTCAACATTTGATGGGAACTCTTCCTGCTTTGCTAATAGATAGCTTCGCATTTTCTCTAGATATTCCTTTGATTTATCATAGTCTCTTAGAATTTCTTCCCCATATCTGTTCTCATATTCAGTTTTCAGCTCATGCCAATAGGCTTTAATTTCTTTTAACATTTTTCTTGCTTCCTATATTATAAATACACTTGATTTATTATATCAAAAAAGCTGGGCAAATATACCCAGCTTTTTGTCAATATTTAGTTACCTTATATCCTATTTTGACTGCTTACGTCTATATCCGACAACTGCTACTAGCATTGCAGATGATAGCATTAGCCATGCATACTGTGAAGCATCATTTACATCTCCCGTATTTGGAGTCTTTGGCTTCTTTGGTGTTGGTTTCTTTGGTTCTGTCTGTGGCGCTGGCTTTGCATTGTCAGTTACTGTGATTTTGCCATTTGCCGCAACTACAGTTTCGCCCTGAGCGATTGTTCCTAGTGTTACTGTTCCATCTGCATTTACTGTGAATGTGAAATCTGTTACTGTTAGGAATCCTTCTGGCGCAGCTTCCTCGTGGAATCTGTACTGTCCTGGCTCAAGCATAACCATATGGCTTGTTGTTCCGCTTACCCACTCTTCAATCTTCTGAGTTCCATTGAAGATTTGAATCTGTGCTCCTGCAAGCTCAGCTCCACCAAGCTTAACCTTGCTGAATTCTATCTGCTTTGATGTTGGTGTAGGTGCTGGTCTAGCATTGTCAGTTATTGTGATTTTTCCATTTGCTGCAACTACAGTTTCGCCCTGTGCGATTGTTCCTAATGTTACTGTTCCATCTGCATTTACTGTGAATGTAAAGTCTGTTACTGCAAGGAATCCTGCTGGCGCAGCTTCCTCATGGAATCTGTACTGACCTGGCTCAAGCATGATTTTCTTGCTTGTCGTAGTGCTTGTCCATTCATCCACCTTCTGAGTTCCCTTGAAAATCTGAATCTGTGCGCCTGCTAGCTCAGTTCCACCAGCCTTAACCTTGCTGAATTCAACTTCCTTAGTTGTTGGCTGTGGAGCTGGCGCTGCCTGAAAATGTCCGCTCAATAGGTTTTGGTATGCATTATCTTGAGATCTATAGATATCTAGCTGTGTTCCTGCCGGAATAGCTGTTGTGCTATTTACTAGATCATTAAATGCGTCCTTCTCATTCTGTGTAAAGTTGTTTCCACTTGTATCTCTATTAGGCATATTGAATGTGTCAGTATAGTACCAAACAGCATACTGAGTTATCTGTCTAAACTGTCCATCCGTTAGGCCGTATCTTTCTTTGATACCTGAGTTATTGCTTGGATAACCATCGTAGATAACTCTTATCAAAGCATTATAGAGATCTTCGCCCGTAACTCTCTCAGTATCAGCAAGCTCTCCAAAGCTAGCTGCAGTACCTAGTTCCTTAGTGTAAAGAGTCTTTCTTGGGGAGTTTAAGCTCTCTGGGAACGCTCTATGGTCATTGAAGCAGTAAGCTACATCACCTTTATCGTTTGAGCCCTGTGGTCTAACATAGATTGGATTCTTTAGATGATCACTTGCTGGATACTCACCTGACTTTGTATAAGCCTGGTATACTTCAGCAGCATCCGCCTGAATTGACAAACCTGAGAAAACTGGAATCAGAACAATTGATAGCATAAGTACAACTGCTCCCACTGGCTTTCTAAGGCTTTTGAAAATGCTAATCATAACACCTCTCCTCGTATTCCTTTCATAATAACCGTATTGTAAACAAAGTTTACTCATTCTAAAACAAAAATTGTCACTTTTGTTATTCACGCTAATTATATATGTTCGCACACAATTTATCAATATTTTTTTACTATTTTTACATTGAATAAATACGTATAAAATAGTCTCTCTTTTTAGATATTCATTAAAGCGAATAATTATAGTAAATCCAATAAAAAAAGATGGTGTTTTATGCTAGCACCATCTTAAAAAAAGAGTTTCTATATCTCATTATGAGCCTAAATTAGCAATGATCTTCTGTTCCCTCGTAGAACATTATTACAAGCGTAATGATTAAAAGCACTGTCGAAAAGAGTATTGCATATGTGCCGAGTATAGGAATCAAAAAGCTTTCAATTATCGCACCAACTATGAAAGATACTATTATTCCATAATAGAGTAGTGATTTTCTAAGGTACGATTTTTCTTTAGTCACAATAAAACGGTCAAGATTTGCTGTCCCGCTCCTAAAGTTTCCAATACACATTGTAGTCGTAATGCTATTTCCATGTATTGCCCTAAAGCTTTGCACCTGAATTCCACAAGCAAATGATAACAAAGAGTTTGCAAGGTCATTAGCTAACTCTGGCAAGAAAATTACAGAGGTTAAAATGATTGCTTCTAGCATAACAGATATTTGACGCCAGTGAACCATCTTATATTTCTTCCTCGTATTGATTACATCAGATACAATTATTCCGATTGCAAAGAATAAAACTGGCCAAAAGTACTTTGATGCTACCGCAAAATTTCCCCCAGCTATATTCACACCCATCAAAAGCATGTTGCCCGTCTGCGCATTCGAGAAAACCTGCCCTCTGAAAAGATATGAGTATGCATCCATACATCCACCAGAAAGGGCAAGGAGAATGCCACAAGGTATAGATTCTGATACTTGTTTTTTCATTTCTGCTTATCACCAACCTTTAAACGATATATTATTGTATCAAAAAAGTACTTTAGTAAATTACATTAACATACTTTTATGTTGAAACATACACCATAATTCAAATAATATCTATGTCATTATTTTCAGTGCTTAGATCTGTGCCCTAGTACTATAAGTAAATTTGCATCTTTTATAATGTATTTTGCGTCAACCCTAAATAAGAAATTTGTAGTACTGCTGCAAAACTAATTGTACCCAACATTAATCATAGAGAATCGGCTTACAAACTCCTGCTCGCAATCACTCATTCTCGTCTTAAATTCATCATAGTCAAACGCATCTACAGGAATTTTCAGTCCATGTTTTATGACACAGATATCATCTCGCTGTGTCACATTTGATTCATAGGTTGAGCCTTTGTTCATCCATAAAACAGAATCATCAGAGCCTTCGGCTTCAGGGTAAAGGTAATACCCTATCTTAGCATCAAACCTAAACATATATGCAAGCACCTGTAAATAATCTTGGTTTCCTATATTCCCTATCGGTTTGTATTTCGCATCTGCAATTACCCTGTTTTCATCATCTCTGCTTATAAAGTCGGGATAAATTAGACCCCTATTCCTATTAAAAAGTTTCTGAGCACCCTTTCCCATTTTATTCATTGGATGATAGAAAGAATCTTGAATGAGTATATTTATGTATTCCTCCCATAGCCATGCCCCATCAAACAAAATTCCATATATCTGTTTTGAGCCAATCCCAATTTGGTGCTTTTGACGTTGAAGAATCAAAAGACATAGTCGCTGTAAAGCAAGGTACTCCCTAAAATATGCATGACGTATAGGATACTTTTTGTTTTCATCGATGATGCACTTCCTGTCATATAATTTATATCTAGGCGTAGCATCAATTACTAGCTTAACCTCATCCTTTACCTTCGTTAGTATTTGCTTTCCATATGATTTACTTTTAATAAACTCTATGGTATGCCTAACTAATTCCATTAAACTGTTGTCATACGAAAATTCGCGCTGGTTATATGCTATATTCCCAGTGAATGGCGTGTTCTTCTCAACGTGTTTTGCGATATCAATCGAGCCCTTAACATTACCATCATTATACCTATATCTAAGGTATTTTTTGAACAAACCTTTCCGCATTGCATTTTTTAGATAATACGGGAATAGGAACATCAAAAAATTGAACAAGCGATTTTCTTGATTTACATCAGACTCTAAATTTAAAAGATTGGGAAAGTCAATAACTTTATTGAGAAGATATTGAAAGAAATAATCCTCCTTATCTCCACAAAAGCGCGATTCAATAATAAGACGTTCATCTCCTAAGCCTAAGAACCCCATAACATTCCCTGAGCGATATGTGTCATTAGCGCTTTGGATTATCATTTGGTCACGAGTTATATCTTCCGCATCCTTTAGAAAATCCGGAAAAACAAAGACTCCCTCAGATTCAAGTTGCTCCAATGTTTTGTCAGCAAGCTTAGCCGTAAGTTTTCCTATGTCAAAAAATACATCTTTTTTCTGCTGTGAGTTATCCTTAATTTTAAGCAGTTTCATCAATATCACCTTTGATAGGCTTTTTATAACCGTATGCTGTAGCAAACCTATTCATTATGACTTCCTCATCGTACATTCCTTGTATATATTCCTGTAAAAGAGGCTGTATATAATCCGTCCAAAGCTTATCAAAATCAATAGTATTGAGTTTTAAGAAGTATGCTGCACCAATTTGGTAATTCTCATTTAAGTCCTCAACACTTGCAATTTCCTTGTTTAGCCTTGTCATCCTCTTGATTGCTTCGTTCTTAATATCCTCATTTTCTATAACTGCAAGCATATCAAGACAATCGTCTGCTTTAAGTTCAACAAAACGAAAACGTCTGCGCATAGCAAAATCGAAACTGTCAACAGAACGATCTATATCATTCATCGTTCCGATAATATATACATTTTCAGGTATATAGAACTTGTCATCTGGATTCGAATGCAAATTCGAGTACTGTGTGGATACTCCACCTACACTACCGCGATATCCGGGATCTATTGCAAAGAATAGTTCTCCAAATATCTTTGAAATCTCTCCACGATTAATTTCATCAATAATAAATATATATTTCTTTAGTTCTTCCGGTTTTACATTTGTTTTAGGTGCTATACCCTTCTTCGCCTTAATTTCCTTATAGATTGCAAAGTTATATGAGTATGCCTGTGTCGAAAAAGTTTTTCCAAAGAATTCCGTAATATCTCTTACTTTCTCAAACTCATGCCCAGATTCCAGCATCTTCCTCATATCATCTATGCTCAAAGTGAGCTTATTTACTGTAGGATTTCCTGGAATTGAAATGTTAATATGACTTTCATCAACACCAGTTATTGTAAACTCATTGCCGTTAACCGTTTTAAAAGTGTCCACTCCAAACTCTATGTTTGAGAGAAAATCTGTCAAAGTTTCCTGAGCTGTGATTTCCTTTTCTATAGTTTCTTTGGATTTCAGAGAGTCCTCATAATTTTTCTTTGCACGATTTACAAATCTTTTAAAGATTCCATCCTTAAGTTCAAAACCCATAGTTCCATCTTCATTTAGTTTAGGCCTAAGTCCTTCAACAAAATCAGAGTAGTCGTAACTAGGATGAAATTGTACAAATTCTACTTGCTTTTTCTGTTCATCGGAAAGACTATCGCAATCATCAAACTCTCCATTGCTTATTATGTCTGCCGCAATTTCCTTAGCAAGGTATGATTTACCTGTACCAGGTGCTCCTCTAAAGATTAAATTCTTTGATTCGATAAGCATCGAGGAGAAAGGATTGCGATATTTTCCTTTATTTGGTGGTGGAGGTGGTACTCCCTCCTTGTCACGATATACTAGAACAAACTTATCACCAGGATCGCCGAATCGTTTTAGGCACTCTTTAACGAAAAGGATGGTTGTGAATATATTCCAGCAGTAAATTACAAACTGGCGACCCTCATCATAACCATAGGTCAGATATTCAATAGTATTTCGACTTTTTTTGAATTCATCTACGCTCCTAAAAATACCTCTAATCATACTGCTGTTTGGATTATACTTACATATAGGGAAATTCTCCTTATCCTCAACAGACAGTGTCGAAAGCTGCTTCTCAAATACCTGGCAGGCAATACGTGGCAATGTTTGATTGGTGTTTTTTCTCTCGCCTCTAACGTAATTACGCCTTATTATATCACCATCTCCCTTTTCGTAATAGGCATCAAGAGGCCTATAGTTATCTCCTAGACTAAGGTTATCCATTGTGAACCGTGGGTCTGTAGAGACTACATTCTCAGCCGTAATAGTTAGTATATATTTCTCCTGTGGTATATTTTCTGATTTAGACATTTTTACCTCCAATTCAGATGCAACATAGATTAATTTAATTATTCTAACCTATTTTTTATCTTCTTTATATTGCGAAATAATCCCATTCATCCATAGGCTTTCTCCATTTATTTCGATTAAGTTAAATGAACAAGGGAGAAGTTCTCTAATATTTTGATTTATAAATATTTTATCCCTTAAAATATGCCATATTTTAAGGGATAATTCAACAATTAAGGTCTATATTCTATTACTTCAGCTTCTCTGCCCACTCTGCTTCCTTAAATCCTAGTAGAACAGTGTCACCGTTTACAAGAACTGGACGCTTAACTAGCATTCCATTTGTCGCAAGTAGCTTTAGCTGCTCATCTTCAGACATTCCCGGAAGCTTATCCTTGAGCTTCATGTCCTTATATAGAAGTCCGCTAGTGTTGAAGAACTTCTTTAGTGGCAATCCACTTCTAGAATACCAATCCTTTAGATCTTCATAAGTTGGGTTATCTTCTACGATGTGACGCTCTGTGTATTTGAGATTATTTTCATCTAGCCATTTCTTGGCCTTCTGGCATGTTGAACATCTTGGATAATATACAAATAACATTTCTACCTCCATTTTCTTATCCGCCACCTCTTTTGGCGGGCTGTACTTGAGTATACTAATTATCAATTTTTATTGTGCTTCTGTATTTAGTACCTACTAGGCGGTCAAATATTAAACGCTTACTAAGCAACACGCATGCAATTGTAATCAATGCATATAGTAGTAGAATAAGTAAGGTAATTACAAGTAGACACAAATATAGCAAATCATCTGCATGCTTATTAAACTCATTTGTAAGATATAGTAGACCTTGAGGAATTAATATAAAATATGCAGTTAGTAATACTCCTCTTATAATCGTACGTAGCCACTTGAAATTATCAAATTCTATCTTAAACCTAAGCAATGCACTGCCAAAAGTTTTTCCATTTAGCAGTGGAATCAAGGCAAAATATCCGCCAATAAATGGCCACAAAGGAATCTCTGTCTTTGATAGAGAATATGGTATAAATACAATCAAAATATCTATTATAAGCGAAAGTAAAACTCTGATTCCTGAAACGCGTGTCCCTAGCTCTAGGGATTTCTCATCGATTCTATCTCTTGAAGGAAGGATCTTTACTGCAAACCATCCGATTAGATATCCAAGGCATCCACCCGTCGTATTCTGAATTATGTCGTCTATATCACCTAGTCTATATGGCCCTGAGTATATGAAATATAGTCCCGATAGCTGTGTTAATTCAAAGAATAGGCTAAGAAGAGCTGTTAAAAGCATGGTCTTCTTAAAGCTACATTTGAAGTAGTAGCGCATGTAAATTCCAAATGGAATTAGCATTAAAACATTAAATGCCGGCACATAAAATGAGGGATGCTTAAGCGCCATAATCCAGCTTGCTGGATTTGATAATGCAAACGGACTACTTTTGATAAAGTCTATGACAAAGGCAAATGGAACAAGGTTTAACATGTCCGTATATCTTGAATGTATGCTCTCTCGATTAGGCAATGGCAGAATTACTAGTAGGTAAACTGTCAGTAAATATAAAGCAAAAGAGTATACAATTAATGTTCTCAGCTTATTCACCGAACCATATTTGCGATAATTTGCAATCATGTACGGAAGTGTAATCACAAATGCCAAAGCCGGAAAAAACAGCATAGCTAGTTTAATTGAAAGTATATATACCATCGAAACCTCTATTTATATGTCGTTAATATCAAGGTATTATCCACATATTCTCCTAGGAATACCTTACTCTGTTTATCTACGCCCTGCTTTTTCAGCTCTTCGATAAGCCACTCTTCATTCTTACCAATCATTTCGAGTATGTCTGAATGTACCTGCCCATCTGTTATAACTGGGAACTTAGGATTTTCTTCTCCTTCCTGTATTACAATTAGCTGTCCGTTTTGTTCGATTACGGCTCTCTTTACATTCTTTGATGAATTGATGCCATTTGTACGAAGCTTAAACGCTACGTCGTGAGCTGATAGTCCTAACTTTCTGCAGTTATCTACATCTATTTCGCCGTCATCTATGATAATTAGTGCCTTACCATCTATAATATGCTTTGCCGTTACATTATGCTTCTTCACCCATTTTAGGGCTAGTACAAGAGCACACCAGATACAGAGTATCGCAACAAATGTAAGTATCTTAACATTGTTATTGTAAAGTACACCACCTATGATTCCACCTAGTACAAAATTTACGGCTTGATCGCTCGCAGAGGTTGGGGCTAGGTTTCCTTTGCCTGATATATTTATGATTATAACCATTGCAAAGAAGCCGGTTAAAAGCTTTAATGCTACAAGTAAAAATGGATTCATATGATTTTCCCTCTCATATTTGCATTTGTGCATTATACACTATTTGGTACATAATTATAACATATATTTTCTGCAAAAATGAACAGATTGCGAGTTTATATTTCTCTTTATCTTATATCTTATGACGCTTTCCGTTTCTAAAATAAATAGGCGCGGGCTTCTTAATATAACCCACGCCTTCATCATCTTCTCATTATTCTCTCTAGTTTACAACCTTAAGATTAGCATTAAGTGCTGCTTTTTCAGCTTCTGAACCCTTAGGTGCATAGATTTCAACTCCTGAAGTTTTTGGAAGTGAATCCATGAATGAAGTTGTAACATCAGTAACGCTTGCAGGAATAACTACCTTCTTTATCGCATAGCATTGTGTTAAAACTTCTGAGCCTAATCTCTCTACGCCATCTGGAAATTCAACTGATTCTAGAACTCGATTATCTGACAAAGCCTTAATACCTACATCCTTTAGTCCCTTGCCAAGGTATAGGTATTTTAGATTTTCATTGCCACTGATTGCACCCTCATCTATCCACTGAACAGTATCTGGTAGTATAACTGCTTCACAATTATCTAACTTTGATAGTGCAAATTTATCAATCGCGATTACCGGCTTTCCTTCAATCTTATCTGGTACTCTAATTACATTGTCTTTAGAAGTGCATTTTTCGATAATGCAACCTTCTCCTTTTGAACTGTTGGTTATCTTATACTTGAAGCTCTTTGCCTTTGTCTCTGGGAAAGACATGAAGTTATCAGCGGTCACTTCGCTTTTTGTTCCTTCGTCCTCTTTCTCTACTTCTTTGTTTGGCTTAACATTTGTGGTTTCATCTGTCTTCTCATCCTGCTTACATCCTACTACTGTAAGTACCATTAGCAGTGATAGCATACACAAAACTATTTTCTTCATTTGATTTTCTCCTTAAATTATCAACTCTAATCCTACGAATTAGCTATAGTTTACCACAAGCTTACATCAAAAGTAACCACTATTATAACATTAATTTATATATATCATTAAAAAAAATAACCTATTGACCTACCAATTTTAGTTTTAAAATGCTATTTATTTGAGTATAATAATTAAGCTATAAATATTCAATATATCTTATTCTGCAATGTTGTGTTGCAGTATTATCTACAGGAGGGGATTATGAAGAAAAAATTCTTGGCTTGTCTAACGACATGCAGTCTTTTACTAGCTATGTTTGCTTCAAGTATAACAGTTCAAGCTACATCGCAGACAATCAAACCAATCTATCAAAACGAGCTAAATCAGTCTGGCCAAACATCACAGACTAGTGGCGGCATCAACATAGATGGGTATATAAGTGCGAACCTTAATGGTGTTACAAGCAATTCTAGCAAGGCAACAGACCAGCCTTATGGAACCATCCCTGCTTCCACTTACATATATAGTACTGTAGCTAATGCAGGAGATCTAATAGATGTTAATTCGACAGATATCGTGCTTCATGCTAATATTACAAACACAAATTCTGCTACTAGCGCAGCAAATGTTTCGCTTAGATTAGATAACAATGGAAGAGTTCCTACAGCAACAAACTATCCAGATGAATGGTCAGTCGATGCTGCAAGAGTTCAGGGTAATGATGTATTTGATGCATCTACAAGATCTGATTTAAACATTGAGTATCAGTTTAATAACGCCGCAAGTGGCTCAACAACCGTTACTCGCGCTAGCGTCCTAGCTAGTGGACTTCCAGCTGGCTATGGCTGGAATGACCTCGTTCGAATCAATGTTTCAGGAAATCTTCAGCCAAATGAAGTGGTTAAATATAATGTTCCTCTAAAAGTTACACCAAAACAGGGTGCTAAGGATACATATTCCTTCCAATTTGGAAACACATCTGGCGGAGTTTACAAAACTGCTACAATCATTCTTAAAGGAATCACCCGAAACGAATTAGTTTCTTCGGTTCTCGACACTAAGATTTTAGCTACTTATAGAAACAGTGATGGCTCATACACAGTTGCTGAAAATAAGGTTCAGGACCTAATGCCTAATGCAACATCTAGCAACACTAAGTTCAATAACTTCCTAATGCAGGTACTAAGCACTTATGAGAATTCTCCTGCCGACGGAGTATTGACTAGCAACTCTGCTTACTCGATTTCAACACTTGATATATTTAATGCTATCCATAATGATGGATATACAACTCTAGTTAGATCTAACAATACACTTTTGCCAATATATGCTTACTATAATAATGGTTCAGTTAATCTTAAAGATGCAGATGGAAATCCAGTGCGTGTTTCAGACTACAACATGAATTTCTACGCACAGATTATCAAAGTTCTAGAGGCACCTGAAGAGGTAAGCCTAAATGTTGGTGATAATTTTGACGCTGAACAGAATCTGATTTCTGCAGTAAATCCAATAGACAATAGCCCAATTGCTTATACTGATTTAACTGTCACATCAGATGTAAATACTGCTGTTGCTGGTACTTACCATGTTACCTACACTTATACACTAGCAGATGGAAAAACAATATCTGTAACGACTAAGGTTAAGGTTACTTCACCAAATACTATAGTAAATCCAGCAAATCCTGCTGGCCCAACAAATCCGTCAGCACCAGCCAAAACAGCTGCAAAGGCTCACTTATCACCTAATACATATGACGGAACCTCAGCAGCAAGCCTAGTTCTTTTCTTTACATCATTTGCAACACTAGGACTTGCTATATATAGATACAAAAGATTTAACTAATTGCATTTAGCTAGACTTCCTTTTAAAATTTAGAATAAGACAAAAGACTGTGAGATTTGATTTATCTCACAGTCTTTTTGGTTTTGGTTTATATTCTACATCTAAATTCCTTATCAATTTTGTCGACTGTCATCTTTGTGCGTACGTTAGTGTTAAACCTTTTGGTGAGCTCTTCTTGGGCAGTTATTTTAAATTCGTCACTCGTCTTTTGTCTATAATAATCGAAACAATCAAAGGTTCCGCTGCAGCAATCACCCCAATCGGATAAATATCCGATAATTTCAAAAAAAGAATCGTTGTACTTTTCGAATTTTTTTGTTCCCGTACTCTTTAAATAGCCCGAAATGCAGTACACAAAAGAATAATAGTAGGCTGGATCACGAAATGAATTGTATTCCTTACTATGAAAGCTTGGGTCTATAATTCTCGCCTTTCGTACATCGTTAATTGTAGGCTTTCCTGACATTTTAATATCTGTTTGCACATAGGAATAGAATGTTTCCTTGTCGTAAAATTTGCTATCTACAGCGATTAATGCCCCATACCTTCCATCCTCGTATTGAAACACCATTACCGCACCATTTCTGTATTTACTTTCCACAGGAATTGGTGGAGCAACCCTCTTTTTCGGCTTTTCTTTTTTGACGCTGATTTTCTTAAGGAATTTCTCTAAGTGTGCAGTTCTCTGCTTAATGAACGACTTATCAGCACCAAGTTCTTCAAGAACAGCCAAATCCTCTTTGCTCTCTATGACCTTCTCTATATCAGATAAAAACGATTCATCTAGTTGTCCTACTTCCCACATACATTGCGCAAGAGCAAACATCACGTTAAATCTATCTTCATCATCTATATCTAAAAGCAGGTCTTTCTTTATATCCTCAGGCTCTTCTCCCTGATTATACCTTTCAAAAAATTCATCTTTGGTGTCAAGAGATGTATCGTTACCAAAAATGCTTGCACTCCATGTACCCATAGCTTTCCTCCGTATCTTTTTATTCTAATCCAATTAATCACTTAAATATTACAACAAGAAAAAACAGTAAGTAGCAATATTTCAAATCATTGCTTTTACTTAACACATCTCACTCGATATCAAATTCAACCTCAAATTTAGGATTCTTCAAATTCGGAAACCCGTATTTTTCTACACTGTTTAACGCTCTTTTAACCTGCATGGTAATATTTCCCCTGCTAACCGGCAAATTACTTATGATATATATAATTCCATCGCGTTTTGCAGGGCAGATAATCCCTCGGCTATCTTCCTTATTTATAATGCGAAGAAGATAGACATCGTATTTGGTTTCAACATAAAAATCAAGCTCCTGATTATCATAAATCTCATCTGAAATCATATGAACGGGGGCAACTATGCAGTCTTTCATTCTGATGCTGTCACTTCCAAAATGCACTTTGCAATTATGTTTTCGCTTTTTTCTCTCTATCCATTCAGCAATCATTTTCACCTCAAAACTCGTAATTATAGAATCTATTCTTCCATAAAATACCTATATGCTTCTGCTTCAATCTCTCCACATTGGTTGATAACATTCCCGTCCTGATTAAGTAGTTCATAGCTAAGCTGCTTTCCTCCTAATGATGCTTCCCCATCTAAAGCAATGAGTATAGTATAATAAGTTTCCTTCAAGATCAGGTTAATGAGTTCGTACAGTTCTTCTTTGTTTGCTCCACTCTCTATCAGTGTATTTATTCTTTTTCCAACATCTGTTTTGTAGCTGTCATCAAAGTATTGTTTTAAACTATTTTCTTTTTCTTCAAAACACAGTTTTACAAAATCTTTTCCATTCATTTCCTTACCTAATTTCGCTCTATATATAATATTATATTGGTTTGTTATGCTTTCTACAAAATAGATTTGATCCAGCCCCATACTTGCTTGGAAAATTTGGATTCATCAACTTCTTCGGCTAGCACTAGCGTTATCCTATTTAGCTTTGATGAATATTGCTTATTAATTATTAGTAAAAATGGACCTTCTCCAGAAAGTTCATCTGCATAAAAGCCTTTTTCGTCCATTAGCTGAAACATCTCCTCATCTCGGGAAATATAAACATCTGTTGTTTCATCTTCATTATCAATAACGAAGTATGGATTTTCCCAAAATGGGATAGTTTCTTTTATTTTTTCTATAAGAGCATCCTGACTTTTATCAGTATATAAGATGTAATCAACACCTGTAATCATAATTTTACCTATCCCCTAAGTTTAGTTACATTTAAACATTATTTCAAGCCATTTCTTTGCATTTTCGCAGCTACCATCTATTGGCGTTGCACGATTGTTTGTAAAAGCTTCCCACTGCCAATCCTCACCACCTACGCACCCGATTTTGGTGTATTCATCCAAAAACTCTTGGAATGTGTTTGCCATTACATAGCCATGCATATCGCTTCCGTCATGGCTTAAATACACGATTTTTCCGTGGCTTTCTTCTTCCAAATCAATAGCAAATAAATCGCCATTACTTACTTTTTGGAAAGCTAATTTATTATGAAAGATTTTGTCATATGGATTATTGTAATCAGGATAACAAATCTCGATCCATCCCTTTCTGCTTTCTTCACAGCTAAGGATAGTATCAATTCCGAAGTACAAATTGCCCGAAAAAATTTCTACTAACTCTTTTGGCAACTCTAAAAGTTCTTCGTCTTCACGATAGAGATTCCAGAAAAATTCTAAATGCGACGATACATTAAGAAGTACCCACCTGAAGTCTTCTGGTAGCTTATTTCCTAATTCCTTTTCAAGTTCCAGTATTTCTTTTTCTGTTGCAACTTCTTTACAAATTATTTTGCTTGTAGTTCCACCCAATTCGTCGACTCTGTTCTTAAAACGATTAAGTCTCTCTAATATTATCTCTTTTGTGATGGTATTCATAAGCTAAGCTCCTTCGGATATTTACTAAAACATTTCATTGAAATTTATATTGATCTATACCGACTTCGTTTCAGGTAATTTTAAACCATATTCTGAAATAAACTTCTCTTTTTCAGAGCTTATTTCCTTCTTTTGTTGCAAATACACTTTCAGCTCTATTTCTCCCTTATGTCTTTGCTCAGTTAAGTTTTTCTCTCTCTTTTCTATCTCAAGATATGAAACTATATTAAAAAACGATGCGCCCGGATTCATCCTTTTGAGCCTTGAATATTCCACCACGTCATACTGCAAATCAAACATTTTAATCTTAGGTGTAACTTTGATAAAGTACCTGTTTAATTTATTTTTCCCAAATTTCTTTTCTAACATCTCCCATTGCTCATTTGGCAGAACGCAAAATGAGAGAGTATCATCTTCAGCACTGTCGACAAGCAGGCGAATCGAAAAATCATCTTTGATTAATTCATTTATCGATTTTATCGTTGTATCTCTATCCATCTTTTCTTGATATGGGATTATCATGCTTTTATCCTTATAGATTAAAATTATATCATCCCCATACGGCTTTTTATTGTCCTCCCTACGGACAGAAATCGTATTGCCTATTGCCTTATTAAAATATTTTACAATATCCTCATCATATTCACGCCAATCAATCTCTATAAGTGCCTGACTTTCATAAAACTGCTCTACATTTTGTGGATTTGCTAAAAACAATTCAATTGCTTCATAAATTTGTTCCATAATAACCTCTAAACTATATTAGAAAGTACCTATCACTTTGATAATCAATACAGCGTATCCTGCAGCAACTATGACACCGATAACTGCTGCTACTCCAACAAGTCCCAGAATAACCTTAGCCCACATATGCCTCTGCGCCTGTTCAACAACAAAAACACCTATCGACGATATTGATAATACATAGGCACCAAATATTGATATCAGCCAAATAAACTTGACAGCCGTAATTATCGGGCTTTCATATCCCAGCCCAATCGGCTGAGCTATTATGATGAAATATGTAACTATTGCTATTAGATATAGGAATATGTTAAACACATATACATATTTAAATGATTTTTTCCTATGAAAATAAATCATAATTCCTAGCAAAAGAATCATCGCTAGTGGAGCATATAAACATCCAATTACATTATCGTCATTTAGCAAACTTTTCACCTTACTTCTGAGCTCCTAATTTATTATATAGTGCTATCAGTTTCTTTGGAAGCTCCTGTATGTTCGCCTTACATAGCTTGTACAGTTCAAGGCCCTTTTCCGTGAATCCGAATTTTTCTATGTAGGCAAGAACAAATTCACCCTGAATGCTTTGGTGTTCCCCGTCACAAAGGGATAAATAATCGCATGCAAGCTTGTGATATTTCTCATCATGCAGTCCTAATGCAAATACTGCAAAGCTTCCCGGCATCGCGGAGTATTCGCCATCAAGGTTCAGGTACCACTCAAACTCTTTCATCGCTAGCTTTGCGTATCGTTCAATTTTATCATGGAGCTTAGGGTAAAGAATAGCGTTAGCGAAGAGCTGGTTTACACCTTTCTTAGGTAGCTTTTTGATAGGAAGGTATATCTTATTTTGCCCTTTGAATTCTATAGAATAGCTATGCGAAAATCCAAACTCCAGCAAATTGCAAAGGTAATCTAGGATTTTACTATAGCTTTCCTCAGATTCATTTTTTACCGATATTTTTATTGTGGCAAAAGCGTCATTAGCAGTGCAAGAAAATTCCTTTGTCTTGCATTCTGCGATTTCTTTGGGCAAAGCTCCACTGCCGTTTTTCTTTATCTGTACAGGGAATTTACTTCCAAGTGTCGTGACTAAATCAAAGATTTCTTTAGTAAAACTCTTATCAAAGCTTGCTCCATATTTAGTGAAACACACCGCGATAAAACATGCAAATTTGAGTTGTTCCTCAGACAAAGTATATCCTGGTTCCTCTGGCTTTAGCACCCACTTATGCTCATATTCACTGTCGCTTTCATCATAGAAAAATGGGTTTATTACGACTCTCTCTATCCACTTTCTAAGCACTCTTTCAACATCCCATTGCCAGCCGCATAGGGTTCTCATCTTGTCCGTAAATTCCTCTGCACTCTTGCTTACAAAACCATTGCAATGAAGGTCATATAGGTAGTATTCGAGAATCGCTGATACTAGAATTTCTTTGCCTTCTACTCTAAAGCACGGCCATGAAGGATAGCCTGCTTTTGCTCTCGTGCGCGACTTGTGGGCCTTTCCTTCTTGTATATCTTTGATGCATATATCAAAGTATCTTCTTAAGCTATGATCTCTAAGTACATCATCAAAGAGTATGTATGTAGGTTTATTTGTCATTAACTACGGTCCTTTCATCAGTCTCAAAAGCTTTTATGAGTTCACGCGTATCTTTGAATTTGAGGTTCCAAGTCTTTTTGTTAAGAGTAATTTGATTATATATGTCATCCAGTGTTGAAGCAGGAGTGAGAGTTCCTAAAACATAATCTTCCAATTCCACTCGCCCTATTTTCTCAAATCTATCTATGAGCTGCCCTAAATCTTTATGGTTAAACCAACAATCCGTCTTAAGGCAATAGGATGTGTCCTGCTTGCCACAAGCAATTTTGCTGCTTAGGAAATCGTCAATGCTTGGTTTTTCTTTTTGCAGTAAACGAGTGCAAGCCAAATTATATTCTAATCTTCTCGGACCTTCATCTACTGAAGATACAAAGCCAACGCCATACTCATCATCAAATTTTATCGCAAGTACATCCCCTGTTTTAAAGTACGGTTTTCTTATAATCTTTGACTTTGGTACCTTGATTGGCTTAGGATTTTCGGTTTCTAGTTGTATGGCTAATTTATCCAGGTTCTTTTGTCTTTGCTTTAATGCCTTTTCATCTATTTCAAGCCAGAGTTCATTTGCTCCTTTTTCTATGATTTCCAAGGCTTTCTTTTTTATGTCACCCGGTAAATGCCCTATCTTCCATAGAGAATATGCAAGCGCCGTCCAATAAATCTCGGAATAAAAATCATCTATGCAATAATCCTTTTCATCCGCCAAAATTTTCTCTATGATTTTATCTGAACTTAGTCCGTCCTTATAACTTTCTGTAACGTAATTATAAATGTCGCAAGCTGTATCGCTATCTATAATTTTCACTCCATCTATTGCCATAATGCCTATTCCCTCATAATTTTTCTTTAGCAGCTCAATATCCTCAGTAATCAATCAAAGCTTTTCACCCTTAATCGGCGGGATAATGAAAAATGTATTTCCTGTCTTTATTCTTGCCTAAAGTATTCCATCTTTATAACTACATAGTTTTCCAACAATTCTTTTTCATAAAATCAGAAATAATGGATATATCCTCTCCCTCATAATACTTTACCAGCAAATTTTTAAATTCCGGAACTTCTTTTTCTGGAATAACTAAAAATCCTCCTCCATGAGATATTAAATAGTGATTAGCAAAAATAACAGATGCTCTCTTATTTCCATCAAGGAAAATTTGCGTCTTCATGCAATAAAGACATAACTTAATTGCGATATCAATTGCATCCGCATCATCATCAATGATTTCTGTTATTTCGTCTTTAATATCTATCTCATTAGGTATTGGTGGGATATATGATGATCCACCTATTGTCACAGGAACACCTCTGATTCGACCCCCTTCTGCAAAAAATCCTTCGTTAACAAGTCTTGCAATATAGCTAAGCATATAATAATCCGATTTGCTTGCTATTACATCTTTATCTAAAATAAACTCCCATGCATGCTTTAAATTTAAGATTTTCTGTACATCAGTTGCAGTCATCCCACTAACTTTTCCATTATCTATAATTTCTTCTGTTTGGGGAAAAGATGTGGCTACCCCCTCTAGCACAGCCTGGTCGTAGATATTATTCTTCATATTCACTCTTGCAAACGCTATATTATTTATTACATCAGCAGGCAGTTCATCATCTGAATATCCAGCTGCAGCCAGTTGCTTTTCTATATGTCTAAGTTGCTTTTTTATTTCACGGGTTTCTCTAGCATTGCGAAGAAGTAGATTATAAAGTTCTTCGGTATATACTCCTACATAAGTTGATGCCAGCTTACCTGCTACACGCTTTCTTATATAAAGATACTTTCCATCACCACGTTCTTTAATTTCAGGGGTGCCATCATAAGGCATCAAATTTAATCTGGCATGAAGATCAGCACGACTTCTAAGCAATTCTTGTATTTCATTATATTTTATAGCCATTATTTCACTCCTTGGGGAACATTTCCTATTGTAACTATACCATTTTGTTCCCCAAAGTTCAATAACATGTAGGGAATTTCTTATAGCTTATTTAGCAATATTTGTTCCCCAATTAAATATTTAGTGTCTCGACATCTACATAAATATATCTCCCTGACAGTAAACGCTCAGTGAAATAAAAAAGAGGATCGAATTCAATTTCAAACCCCTCTAATACTTGTTAATTCATTTTTATATATAATCAATCAAAGCTTTTCACCCTTAATCGGCGGAATAATGAAAAATGTATCTCCTATCTTTACTCTCGCATAAAGTATTCCATCTTTATAAACATATCCATCAAATGGAGGATACCCATCCAATGTCTTGAGTACTTCATCCGGCAAATAGTTAGGATCATAATCTCTTAATGCAGCTGAACCCATCACTCGTTCTGTTATTTTCGCATTGATTTCTTTTTCATACTTTGCGTAAAACTCATCCCGGTCTGTTTCGTAAAGCGAGAGATCGCCTTCATCGATTTTATAGTACCTGTCATATCCGGCAATCCAAGCAACATAAACGCATAGCATATATTCCTTTATCTCAGGACAATAAACTATTTTGAAATAATGTTCACTATCAATTATTTTGTTTTCTATGCTTATTTTCCCTGTATACATTCTCCTGCAACTCCCCGTATTACAAAAACTAATTTAATTAAAGACCGTCTTATACAATTTTTTACTTTACTGAGTTTTCACCTAATGATCTTCTCATTATTTGACATGCTGCATCATGCATTGCTATTCCGCCAGTGCTTGCACAATATTCAGTAAGAACTTCAAAAGGAATTTTTCTATCGAAACTATCAAAGGCAGATTTCATCACACAGCAGTCGGTATCAATTCCGACAAAACACAATTTTTCTATATGTTCATTCTCTAGATATCTCAAAAAATCATCGGTAAAACAGGTGTTAATATTCTTATCAAAAACCCGTTCTGCTACCTGTTTGATAAATGGATCCAATTTTTGTGAGTCTTTATCCATCATTTTCTTCCAATTAGTAAAAATGTAATGTGGGCTATCTTCAGTGTTAACAAAACGTGTCGCTACCACCCTTTCAAATTTTCTATGTTCTAGCAATTCCTTTATTTTACTTGGAATAAAAGATGTATCTTCCATTAAAAACCCTTTTTGAATATCAATAATTACAAGGCATTCTTTCATATCAACATTCTCCTACAAAACAAATCATTTATAAAATTAGTCTTTTTTTATGATAAAAACAACCGCTATAATAACAAAAAAAGTCATAGATATAATAGGCCACATCTTCAAATTACTGCACCCACCTGTCATTCCTGAGTACAACATTGGGGCAATCTGAACAAATGCGATAATAAATAATAAAACCTCATTCATAACGGAATACTTACGTTGTTTCTCCCCTTCACGGCTTTCTGTTTCATCTATGCAATAATTGATATATTCTATATAGTTTTCCTTTTCACGATTTATCCCACTAGTTTTTATTAACTCGCCACGAATTTCATAAATATATACCGAGATAGAGGAATCATTATCGCCTATAAATTCATTGTATTTTCTCTGAAAATTATACTTTTCCTTCTTTAACTGAGCGGAAGTAATCTTTTTACTTTCCATACACTTTCTCAGATTGAGATACTGACAATATGTAAAGAACCACATTGCTTGTAAGTCCACCTCTAGGCATTCCATTATTTCCGTGTATTTCCCACGAAAATTCTTAAGATAAACAACTACTGCTGCCCAACTGACGTAAATCGCACAGTCTTCAGATTTTATCCAGTTTTTTGGTTCATCATTATTTTCAACTTCAAAATTATACGGATCAAAATTTTGGTCCTTTTCTTCTAGTTCTAACATAGCCATTGTATCTTCCTTGTGGGCAATGCTAGGTTGAAGCATTATATGGAGATTTTTCTTGTCTGTTTCCATCAATATTCCATAGTCTTTTCTTTTATTGTCTTTGCTCAAAATGTAACTTACTGTCATTACATATGACAGGCCATTGCTTTCCCAAGTCTCGCTTGCTGATGGTCTAATATGTATTTTTTTAGAGCATCCCATTGTTCTCAATTCAGATATAATAGTTTTTATCTGATCTGAAATTTCTCCATGCTTGAATTCCAATATTTCTTTATGAGCCTGTTTCCTGTAATCGCAATATCCAACAGCGTATTTATTGTCTATCTGATATAAATTATCTTCAAACACAAATACCCCTATTCCATATGAAAAAATGTAAAGTTTCAATGCAGTAGAAATCTCAACTTTTAAAATAGCATCCGTCGAAATACAGCCTAAAAGACCTGGAATCTCAAGCAATTTAAAATCCGATTCCTCAAGGTATGTCTTGATTTTATGTTTGTATTCCTCATCTATACTACACCCCAAGTCAAAAGGAATATACCTTTGTGGGATTATTACATCTTTGTCGCCATCTAAAATGATATCTCTTTTATCAGCATCTATAATTTGGTTCATTAGCGCCCTCTATTCTATATAATATCTAAATCTTCCCTTGAAGCTGGGTCAACATCAACCAACTGGTTTTTACCTATTAGCCTCTTCAGAACTAGTAATCCAGCTTTATGGGATTCCGAGCCACCATTTGAATCAACGTACTTAGTTAGTACTATAGGTCTTATATTATTTTCAAACAAAGCAGTTGCTATTGTTAAAACGCAGCAATCAGTATCTGCTCCTATAATAAAAACCTTTTTAGGATATTCCCCATCATTTAACTGGCACAGCCTCTGAATAAAGCTTGGGGTCACACAATTGTAAATATATTTATCTACATAACAATCAACATATTCCTCTATTCCTGAAATGATCTGTCTTTCATCTTCGGCTTTCAACCTATACCAGCCAAACATTTTCTCGAACATACTTTTGTCATTATTGAGAAATCGAGTTGCTATTACTGAGTCAAACAAATCTCTTTTTAAAAGAACTTTAATGCGTTCGGAAAGTTTGACCATCTGTTCGGTCCTTGCAAAACCATTCTGCATATCAATAATGATAAGAATATTTTTCATGATTTACTCATACTCCTTTATATGTTTTATTTCTTCAAACTGGATTTGTATTTAATAAATTCTATCAATCGGTAAACTTTATATCGAAGATGAATAACCTGCTTTCATTAGCTCTTGAATCCTTGCAATCCTATCGTTCTTATCAGGATGGCTGCTTACTAAGTTTGCAAAAAGTCCATTTGCATTAGTGCCACTAAACGACTCCAAAAGGGCACATAATTCATTTCCATAACCAAGCCTAAATGAAAACTCATCTGCCTCATATTCATTTGCACGGCTGGATTTCATAACAAGCAGAACGCCAATCTTTGTCCAAATCCATGTTAACCCTATTACAACTATAGTCATCATTAAATGATAAATAGTATTCATCAAAGCTGCAAATGCCCCTTTCGCTCCACCAGTAAAAATTGAAAAAAAGGCAAATGATAGATGGAAAAACTCTAAGGCAATTCTAAATCCTAGGATGAACGCACTCACAATAAGGTTTCCGACAGCTACAACTAGAATTAAATCAGTATCCTTGTGTGCCAAATGACCAAATTCATGTCCGAGTGTCGCCTTAATCTGATCAACCGGCATATATAGCATCCCCTCCGTAACGCATATGGTCTTTCTTCCTGTTGCAAATGCATTCGGTTCTTCATCATGATTCATGTACAGCTTAACCTTATCTGAAATCGATGGATCAAGCTTCTTCGCTTTATCATAGACCTCTCTAAAAATTGGTTCTATAAAGTCTCTATGCTCATCGCTTTTGATTTTCTTACAGCCCGTCTGTAATCTTAAGATCCACTCTCCGACTGGTGATAATGCGATTAGTAAGGAAACTAGATATAACACAATTCCTATTAACAGGGCCTTCCAAAACGGTATAGTTCCATTTTCTAAGACAATGCTTAGTATTACTGCGATAACAAGAATATTTAGTACCAAGTATATAAATACTGGAATATTTGATTTCCTCACCGTACGTTTAAAAAAATCTATAATATACATGAAATAAATCCCCCCTACATCAAGATGGTTATTTTTGCTTTGATGTTGCGATTAAACTCATTATATAATTTTTTTGTGTGTATGATACAAGAATTTATAAATCTATAATTTACTTCTCGACGCGGTACACCATATCGCCGCTATTCCAAATATACATAATTGCTGACACTGGTGGTTTACCCTCTTCCCAAAGCCAGCCTGTATATGTTGTTGTGTTGCCAAAATAGCCTTCTGTGATTATTTCAAACTCCGAGCCTTCGTACTCATTTACAAATTGCTGTAATTCGATAGCCTTTCCATAAAAACGACCTTCACCCAAAGTTTTATTAAATATCAAAACATCGCACATGTCGATGTCACATTTTTTAAAACATATTTCACCTGGGTACGATCTTTCTTCGCCTTCCACAAATTCATATATTTTATTAACTTTTAATGTCAAAGTTTTGTTGTGATATTTGATTTTTTTCACCCTACTATCATGAAGGCTGAAAAGTATATTGCTTGTTCTATCGTGTATAAAATCCATATTATTCCTCATAATTTCAAATTAATAAACTAGAATTTATCGCAAATCAAGGTTGCTATTCTCTCTATTTCCCCAAATGTATTTGTGCGGACCACACCACCCGCATATACAATCTAGCAGATCTGCAATCCACTCTTTAGACAAGCCATCCTCTAAACTGTTGTGATACTTTAAAAGTAGCTTGAATGCCTGCTCTTGCTCAATACCTAAATCTTTTATTTTAATCAAAATATCATATCCCTGCTCGTGGTATGCACAATAATTTTCCTCTGTAATATTAGTAGAAAGTTGCTTTATTTGATTAAATAATTTATCATATAAACTCATTATTTCACCTTCAAAACCTAATTATTTAGCTTTTTTACATAAAAGGTTGCTCTTCCTTTGCCATGCCTTTCAATGTACCCTTCCACAGTCAACTTCCTAAGCATATTTTCGATTGTCGCCTTTCCTAAAAATCAGTATAAGCAGCTAATATGGTTCTAAGAATATATTTTATAAATGGCACAGGATCTTCTTTGTTTTCATGCCAACCTAACCAGCTTACTTTTTGCTGGGTTTTCATAGTTAAAAAATCTCATTCGCCTACCTCATTTTTATTTCGCCTAATTATAGCAAACTTATAGGCGATTATTAAGAGTTTAGGTGATTATTTACTGTATCCTATTCAACCTTCAGCTGTACTGTGTATGCGCTAGCATATCTCCTAGATGTCTCTTATCTAGCAATCATTACGGCCTTAAAGCCGTAATAGGTATAACATAAACACCATCATTTCTTTTATAAGCAAAAGGTGCTTTTGCACACAACACCATCATAAATGACGGTTTGGACATATTTTTTGTATCTATTTTAGATGCTAAATCTTTTAAAGTTTCAGCACCTTCTTCAATTAATTTATCGCCACCAAGTTTAATTTCGATAAGTCCATAAGCTCCATTTCTTAAATGAATCACTGCATCACATTCTAATCCGTACCTATCTCTATAATGATAAACTGTTCCATCTAAATAGTCTGCATAAATTCTTAAGTCACGAACACATAAGTTTTCAAATAAAAAACCCATAGTGTTTAAATCATCTAGAAGATCGTTAGGGCCTATACCTAATGCTGCAGTTGCAATAGATGGATCCGAAAAGTATCTTGTATCTGTTGTTCGTATGGATGTTTTCGACCTTAAATTTGGGTTCCATGCCGGAGAATCTTCTATAACAAATATTTTTCTTAAGGCATCTAAGTAAGAATAAAGTGTTACCTGATTAAATGTATCTGACTGATTCGCTAACAGATCTTGCCTAATAGTTTCTAGAGAACTTTGCGTACCGACATGTCTTGCATAGGATTTAAGTAATCTCTTAGCTCTTTCTTTATCCCTTTTTATAGAATCCACTCTACTAATATCAGTAGACACAACAGAATCAAAATAATCTATAGCTTGAAATAAAGCTGGCTTTTCATCTAAACCGATTGCTTTTGGCCATCCACCTCTACAAATAAAAAAAGCGATTTCTTCAAGACTTGTTTCATTAATAGCTGAGATGGTTTTGCCTTCGAATAAATCTTTGATAGAAATATCACCGTTCGAATCTTTTGATTCATATAAACTCAAAGGTCTCATCAAAAGCCTAGATATCCTTCCTGTACCTGTATGCATAGAATCATCAAATTCATTAGGTACAGCTGAACCTGTTAAAATAAATTGACCAAATTCATCCCTATTATCAACCTCATAACGCACAGCATTCCATAAATTTGGTGCTATTTGCCACTCATCAATTAGTCTTGGTGTTTCTCCCTCAAGTAAAGTATTGGGAGAAAGCTCTGCCATTTGCTGATATTGTTTTGACATATCAGGACGATCCATAGATATAAAGCTTTTAGCCATTTGTTTCGCTGTTGTTGTCTTTCCACACCATTTAGGACCTTCAATTAAAACTGCACCCTTTGCGTATAATCGTTCTTCTAACAATTTATCTGCGATCCTAGGTAAATACTCCTTCATGAATTCCTCCCATACCCATTATTTGTATATATTTTACCGCTTATTAAAGTATTTGTCCAATTTTTGTTAAAGTATTTATCTAATTTTTACTAAAGTATTTGTCTAATTTTTATTAAAGTATTTGTCTAATTTTTATTAAAGTAATTCCACTTTTATGTTTGCTACATCAAAAACATCCTTCACCTTGTCAAAATTGCTGCTCATAAGAGTTGCTTCCTTTAGGTTTGGAAATTGCTGTAGCTCTGTTAAGGTTATTTCATTTAGATCAAAGCTTTCATCTTCTCCGTCCCATTGCGGAATAATATTCATATACACATCATTACCGCCGTCCATATAGATTGTTTCTACGTAATGTGCAAGCCTCTTTGGAACTTGTAAATTCTCAAAGAAATTCATTGCAGGTTCAATTATGGTGTAACTCTCTGTATCAATCTCTTCTTCTCTGTAACTGTCGGCAAAATCATAAATATCAAATCCCCGTTTACGTAAAGCGTAATATGCCTTAAATCCCCATTTAAGCATTTTGAATTTTGCTCAAATCCCTATTCGACAGTCGTGCTTTTGTGACATCTGCCATCACAAACGAAAGATTGATTAAATCACTCCTGCTTTTTCAAAATGTTTTTTGAGTATCCTTGTTGCAACATATGCTCCTATGCAAGCAAGAACAAAAGTTATCAAGCCAAATCCTGCTGCCCAGGAAACTTTGAAATAAGATAATGCTTCATTTATTTGTGCTTCGCTCATTTTCCATTTTGATGCTCTTTCCACAAAAGAAGCTGTCCCGAATAAAATTACAGGAATTACTGTTCCTAAAAAATCTGCTAATGCAAATGTCCCATACCCAATAATCATTCGTCCCTTGCTCTCATAATTTCCTATAATCAAATCACATATAATTCCACCGATTACAGCAAAGACTGCATGAGGTAAATGTCCTCCCGACAACGCAATTAAACCAAGAAGCGTTCCTGATATTGTAAATACACCCTTCTTTTTAACTTTTACAGCCATAAGAATATAAACAGTAGCAGCCACCATAAAGCTAACTCCTGAAGCAATAAATCCTCCAATAACTGTTGTTGCCATAGCAAATGCTACTGCCATGTATATGACAATTCCAATTGCATTAAAGATTCCGATTGTAATAAAATCACGACCATTCAATTTGTTTTTCATAAAAATCCTCCTAATAAATTTTCTGTATTACTATCACAAGAGCAATCATCAAAGCTCCTAATAGTCCAATCATTAAGTCTGTTTTCCTAAACCGCAATTCTGTTAATGTTACCCTCTTCTCATCACTATCAAGTCCTCTAATGAGTGCTGAAGCTGACAGTTCATCTGAAATCTTAATCATTCTCATTAAAAGTGGAACAAGCGTATATTCAATATATTTAATTGGATGTAGCAACGGGAAAAATCTGCTTGTTACGATTCCTCGAATCTTCATATTTTCTTTTAATGCCTTGAGTTCTATTTTTATAGTTGGTACAAACCTAAGCAAAACACTAAAAGGTATACCAATGCTTCTTGGTACTTTCATTCTATTTAACGCTTCCAGCATTTCACTTACACTTGTAGTCTTTGTTATATATCCACCAAACATAGCGATTAAGGTCATTCTTGATGCAAAGTAAATAAACATATATATTGCAAATACAATACTTGCTTCACAAAATTTTCCAAGCCCTAACTCTATGCAGTATAAAAGCACAAAAAACAAGATAAAGCGTAACGCTCTTTTCCACATCCCGCTATATAAATATAGAAAAAAGGCAAAAACAATTAGTACAAAAAGTAGAATTGTATCGCTTATAAAAAAGCTCGTAAAGGAGGCAATTGGAAGTAGAGTAAGTTTTATTCTCGGATCTACAGTTTTTCTATCTGACAAGCTCTCTACCTCCTCTCATTTTGTCTAATATGAGAAATTTATTACTTTCACTCATATCTAAAACAGTTTCTATTTTTCCATCTCCCATTACCCATAGCTTGCTCACTGTGTTTGCTAAAAACTCAAAATCATGACTTATTACCAAAACTGTTGTCCCAATTTTCAATTGTTCTTCAATCAGTTTTGCGACGGAAAGCATTGAGTCTTTATCACAACCTGATGTTGGTTCATCATAGATGAAAATCTTTGCCTGTTTCATCATTCCACAAGCTATTGTCAATCTTTGTTTTTCTCCTCTTGATAAAGCAAACGGATGCTTATCAATGTATTTGTCTAAGCCAAGTACACTCAAAATAGACTTTGCCTTTTGAGTATTTTCTTTTTTATCTTTACTTGAAATACCAAGTAGCATTTCATCAAGTACACTTTCCGAAAACAACTGATAGTCTGAATCTTGAAAGACAAAATATGACATATCCATTAAATCTTTATGATTAAGCGACTTATCTTCCCTCGCCCATATTGTTCCCTCTTTTACCTTCTCAAGTCCTGAAATCACTCTTGCAAAGGTAGTTTTCCCGGTACCATTTAAGCCGATAAGACCAATGGCTTTTCCGCACTCCATATTGAAATCAAGATGATTTAAGATGTACTGTTTTTGCTTATTTCCAACCTTAGTTGCACTTGGGTAACAAAATTTTAAGCCTTTTCCACTAATACTTTCATCATTTAAGTGATAAGAATCTTTCTTCTCACTTACCCTATATTCTTCTAATTCAAGAGTTCTTAGTCCATTTGCATCCCAAAACTCCCCTTCAAGATGGATAACTTCTTCTCGACTCAAGTCTTTCGTAATTTCTCCATCTTTCATCAAAAGAAAACGGTCAAATAAAGACTTTACATAGTACAAACGATGTTCAATTAGAACAACCGTTGTTCCTTTTTTCTTTAATTTCTCCAAAATTAAAAACAGGTCAAATGTTGCTTTCATATCCAAATTTGCTGAAGGTTCATCTAAAATTAAAACTTTCGGATTCATCGCATAGATGCTTGCAATAGCTATCTTTTGTTTCTGTCCGCTTGATAATTCAAAAACAGATTTTCCTTTCAGTTCCTCAATATCCAGCTCTACATATACTTCTTCTACTCTCTGTTTGATTTCATCTCTTGATTTGCAGATAGTTTGAAGACCAAAAGCTATCTCTTCATCTGTAGTTGTCGTGAAAAACTGACTTCTTGGATCTTGAAATACAGTTCCTACAATATGCCCTATTTCATGAAGTAATAATTTGCTTATATCTTTTCCTGACGCAAAGGCTTCTCCTTTCATTTTGCCTTTGTAATAATGTGGGATAAGACCATTCATTACACTTCCAAGAGTGCTTTTACCACTTCCACTTTTCCCTGAAATTAAAACAAATTCACCTTTTTTAATTTCAAGATTGATATTTTTTAAAGCCGTTCGTCCATCTTCCCATTCATAAGAAACATCTTTTAACAAAATCATGATTATACCTCGTACTGAGCTTTCCATAATTTTGTGTAGTAACCATCTTTCTCAAGAAGTTCCCCATGCTTTCCTTTTTCAAGTAAATTTCCTTTTTTAAATACGAGAATTTGGTCAGCTTTTTGAATGGTTTTTAAATGATGAGCCACCACAAGTACAGTTCTATTCTTTGCAAGTTCTGTAATGGCATCTTGTATCAAAGATTCATTTACAGGATCAACATTACTTGTCATTTCATCAAGAATTAAAATAGGTGCATCCTTTAGAAAAGCTCTTGCAATAGATATTCTTTGTCTTTGTCCACCTGATAAAATCCCACCATTTTCTCCAATATCAGTTTCATAATCTTTTGGTAAACTCATAATGAAATCATGTATCCTTGCTTTCTTTGCAGCGAGGGTGATTTCTTCTTTCGTTGCTCCTTTTTTACCTACCCTAATGTTTTCTTCAATCGTGTTATCAAACAGTTGAACATTTTGCATGACAATACTAATACGATCTAAAAGCTCATCATAAGGAATATCCCTTATATCAGTTCCTCCGAGTGTAATTTTTCCTTTATGCACATCATAAAATCTTAAAAGCAAGTTGGTTATAGTAGTCTTTCCACTACCTGATTCTCCAACTAAGGCTGTCACCCGTTTTTCAGCAATAGAAAAGCTCAATTTTTCCATTTTAAATTCATCTTTTTCATATGAAAAATCTATGTTTTCAAAAGCTATATCATTATCTTTCGGAAAGGATTAACCTTTTAGGGACAGAGAAAATAACAAAAACTTGGAAAGGAGGTAATTCTCATGTCAAATACGAAAAGAACAGGACAAACAGCTCTTTATGAGCGTTTAAGTCGAGATGATGAAATGCAAGGAGAAAGCAATTCCATCACCAATCAAAAGCAACTACTTGAAAGCTATGCCAAAAGAAACGGCTTTGTAAATATCTATCACTATACCGATGATGGAGTAAGCGGAACAACCTTTGATAGAGAGGGATTTCAAAAAATGATAAAAGCAGTAGAAGAAAACAAAGTATCTACTGTGATAGTAAAAGATATGAGTAGGTTTGGCAGAGACTACCTCAAAGTAGGTTTTTACACCGAAATACTTTTCAAAGAAAAGGGAGTAAGGTTTATCGCCATCAATAACGGAATAGACAGTGAAAAACAAGCAGAAAGCGACTTTACCCCATTTCTAAATATCATGAACGAATGGTATGCAAGAGATACATCAAGAAAAATACAATCTATCTTCAGGGCAAGAATGGAAGAGGGGAAAAGAGTATCTCCAAGCGTACCATACGGCTATTACAGAAACCCAAAGAACAAACAGGAGCTACTTGTCGATAAAGAGAGTGCAAAGGTCGTAAAACGCATTTACAGGCTTGTAATAGAGGGATATGGAGTAACACAGATAGCAGATATACTAACCAAAGACAAAGTCCTTATCCCATCAGCCTATGCAGAAACCCATTATCCCGAAAATAACCATAGCTCAAAGAAAAGAGGAATAGAAGACCCATATTTTTGGACACCGACCACAGTAGGTTATATCTTAGAAAAAAGAGAATATATGGGGCATACTGTATTAGGAAAGACAATTAGTTTAGACTATAAAACCAAAAAAAGAAGAAAGGCAAAAGAAAATGAACTCATTATCTTCAAAAATACCCACGAAGCCATCATTGACGAAGAAACATGGAATAACGCCCAAAGGTTAAGAAAAACAGTGAGAAGAAGTCCAAAGTATGGTACAACCTCACACCCATTCACAGGGCTTTTAATCTGTTCCGACTGTGGAGGAAAGCTAAGCTATAGAGAGCCGGCAGAACATAAAGAAAAGAAGTACGATTGCGATTATTGTTTTGTATGTCAACATTACAGACACAGAAAAGGCTCTTGCAGTATGCACTACATCAAAGTAAAAACAGTAAATGAAATTCTCCTAAAATCAATCAAAGAAATCACAGACTTTGCAAAAGAAGAAAAGCAAGAGTTTCTAAAAGTGATGAACAAGTTATCCGACGAAAAAAGAGAAGAAAAGTATCAAGAGGATAAAGAAAAGTTAGAAAAACTGTCATCAAGAAATGCAGAGCTAACAACACTCATTACAAAGCTGTATGAAGACCACGCACTTGGTAAAATTCCTGTAAAACATTTTGACAGATTATTTAATACCTATGATATGGAGCAACAAGACTTAGAAAAGCAAATACAGTATTTTGAACAAGAAATAGAAAGCTATCATCAGAGAAAAGTTGATACCGATAAATTCTTAAAGATGATAGAAAAATATACAGATATTGAAAAACTTACAGTACCAATGATAAATGAGTATATAGAAAAAGTTGTAGTCTACGAAGCGACAGGAGGAAGACAAGGCAAATATAGAAAACAACAAGTTGATGTGTACTTTAACTTTATAGGTAACTGTCAAGTGCCACAGAAAGTAGATATAGAAAAAATGGCTTAAAAGTGGTATAATATTATAAATATTGAGTGAAGTAAATTAGAATTTGACGAGGAGATAGCCATGTTAAATATATGTTCTAAAAGGTTTAGAAAAATATGGTATATTATTTTTCATTACAGAGGAAGCCTTTCAATTATTCACTAAAAATAATTTTAAAGGAGACAAGTAAGAAATGAAGAAAATATATATGTATTTACTAGATACGATGGCAGACTGGGAGAATGGCTACTTTTTACAAGGATTTACACTACAAAAAATGTTGCCAAAACAAGAATATGAATTATGTACCGTAGCTACTTCTAGGAAGCCTATAAAAACTGCTGGTGGTATGACTTTGATTCCCGATATTACATTAGATGAATTAGACGAAAATCAAGCAGCGGCATTGTTGCTGATTGGTGCAGATACTTGGGGCAGTACAGAACAGACAGCTATTCTTGAAGTAGCCAAAAGCTTAATAGAAAAAGGGGTATTGGTTGCAGCGATTTGCGGAGCAACTTTGGGACTTGCAAATGTGGGAATATTAGACACACAATACCATACAAGTAATGCTTTGTTTTTCTTAACAGGTATGTCATCGAATTATAATGGAGAGCAATATTATAAAGATGTCGCTGCTGTAGCTGATGATAATTTAATAACAGCAAGTTCCGCTGGTTCGTTGCTTTGGGCAAAATATATCTTTGAAAAGTTAGAAATATATTCTTCTGAAACCATAGAAGCATGGTACAACTACTTTTCAACAGGAAAGGCAAGTTATTTCGGAGAACTAATGAATACATTTTCCTAATAATCAAATTCCAGTTTGTCGAAATGAAATAATTAAATAGAAACAATAGTATAGCAGCTTACGAAACAGTAAATCAAATCGGTTTACTGTTTTTTCTTTGCTCAAAACATAAAGAAAGGAAAACAGAAGATGAAAAACATAGATGAAAAAATCTTAATTACAGAAGAAGAAATCAAGCAGTTACAAAACAAAAGAAAAAAGCTCATCAGTCAGCAGAAACAGGAAGAACGAAAGAAAAGAGATAGACGGCTTTATGAAAAAGGAGCAGTCTTTGAAAGTATCTTTACCGAGAGTAAGGATTTTACCAAAGATGAATTTTATCAACTCATTACATTTCCGAATATCAAAGAAGTAATCAATCAAAAAATCAAGAAAATCATGGCAATGCGAGAAGAAAGTGGAAATCAAAATACAGAAATGAAAGAGGAAGAAACGGACATAGAGG